>CALABZ010000262.1 GCA_937888615.1 uncultured Lentisphaeria bacterium
TCATGTTATATCCGGAGTTGCGATTTCAACCGCGCAAATAGTTGGTCCTGAACATCCAGAATCCTGCACCGGGTTACCCTTTTCCGCTTGCCTTGCAACTGCGCCGCCCCGCTTCGTTTAATTTCCGGGCCGACCCTAAGAGCCGGGGGTAATGCCGTCGCGCACCCACCATTGCGGATACATCTGTTCTTGCGCTTCCGCAAAACTGTGCCAGCTTATACTTCCGGACACCCATAATATATTTGCCCCGCCGTTATGTCGATTACCGATTGTCCTGATACCCCCATACGCTTTAGATAAAATCATGGAATCACTGCTCTGATCACCGTTGGAATCAGCATACATTATCATCTGTGAATTTTTTACCTGGGTAAGCTTGATATACTTGGGAGGATACACTCCCCGTCCTCCAAGATTTTGATAATTGAACCCATAAGATGTGCTTCCCAGATCAAGGGGAACAGATTTGGTGTTGGACGGACAATTAAAAATATTGCTGTTTTTTATGTAGGCATCATTCAATATCTGCATCCATGAGATGTATCCTATGCCGAATTCAGCGCAAAAGTAGTCATTGTAATCCTGAAGATAAAGCGCAGACGCGGTTCCTATCTGCTTTAAATTACCCACACAGTTTATCGCTTTTGCCTTCTCTCTAGCCTGGTTAAGGGCCGGCAACAGCATTGCGGCAAGAATTGCGATGATTGCTATCACAACGAGGAGTTCTATGAGTGTAAATGTTCGGACAATCATCCGATTCCGCATACCATAACCCGCCATATCGACCGAATGATGCGTGAAGTTTTCTTCCGCACGGCTTTCCTTTTGAAACTTACAAGTTCGCATTTCTGTATCTCCTGTTTCTTTTTGCCTTCACTTTAATCTCGGAAACTTCTTAAATTTAATATACATGATATTTGTTGATAAAAACATGGAAATAACTGAAAAAAACATGTATAATACTATAATAAATCAGGCGGGAAGTTATATGTCGGATGTGCCGCTTTTTCTGGCAGCCGGCAGTGCTCAGGGAACATTCCCTTCCGGGAGGTGGAAGCAAATCGATATTATGCGTTATCCCGTTATTCTCAGGAAGCTTCCGCAGTCAGCTCCCTGCGACTTTCTCACGATACTCCCGAGGCGAAATGCCTTCCAGCCTTTTAAACGTTTTCGTCAAGTGAAATGCATCATAAAAACCGGTCTGCTCGGCAACATAGTCGAGAGAAATTCCCCGAACGATCAGGGATTTTGCTTTTTCAATGCGCATTCGGGCAAGCTGTTTCATCGGCGATATCCCGTTTTCCTTTTTATAACGCTTGAAGATTTGTATCTCGCTTGCATGCATATACCTGGCAATTTCTGCGACCGAAATTTTTTCGGCGAGCCGCTTTCGCATATAAGTATTGATCTGGGACGTAAAATCCGTTTCACGGCTGCTTTGCTTTACGGTGTACAGATTATCCTGTATATGCTCGCTTTGCAGCAAGATATAAAGAACATGCAATAAAATCGACTGGCTTCTCATGTCCCGGAGAATACCCGGACTCAACTCGCTTGCCAGCTTACAGGCCTCCTGCATCATGGATTTCACCTTGTCTTCCGGGTCAAGGAACTCGAAAAAGTCGTATTGCAATGGAAATTTGTGCGTGAATTCACCGGCTTCCTCCATCTTGAAGATAAAAGTAAGCCCGTGCATTTCAGTAAATGGACTATCCGTATAACGTTCCCATACCCTGACTCCCGGGCGATACAGGTGGAGATTTGCGACCTTGCGCGGAATCCATGATTCGGGGGCTTCGCCCACCCTGAAATAAACACCGCTCTGGATTAAGCCGGAATCCAATATCCAACAGGGCGATTTAAAGCTTACGATTCGGGGAGGAAACTTTCCCTGGGTACTGCTGACTGAATGGATAAGCGGCATGTCCGACATATAATTCCTCGCTTGATTTATATAATATTATACATGTATTTCTCAGTTATTTCCATGTATTTCTCAAGAAATATCATGTATATTAATTACATAACAATATTTAGATTTTTCAATCGCCGATGACAGCTTTGACATATCTACGGCTGAGAGAAAGTGAAACCTTTTATGCGGAAGTTTCAGCAAAATGATTTTTGATTATTGGGATATACTGTTACTGTTGGTTATAACCGTTCAGTCCACCTTTCTCGCTTATATTTATCATCCGCAATGGAAAGCGTTCATGTTGTCGCTGCCTTTTCCATTCACCGTGGCGGTACTGGCAGTTGGCAAACCAGTCAACGTCACGAATATGACAGGTCTTATCCTCCTGCTATTGTTCAGTCATTGTGTAAGAATTTTATATAACAATTTCAAAATTAATATTTTCATGGCCATCGTCTTTGCCGCCATGCTTTATTGCCTGCTGGGCTGGGGAATCAGCATTTCGCTGCCGCGTAACCCTATGACATTCTGGGGATCGGCGGTATTGGTCATTATGATTGCGGTTGGCAACCTTGCCGTACAACCACACAAAAATGAATCAGGCCAGAAAAGCCTCATGCCGATCTGGGCCAAATTGCTGGTGATTTTATGCATTGTCATGTTGTTGATCACGATGAAAAATATTTTATCCGGATTTATTACCGTTTTCCCGATGGTGGGAGTTATCGCGGCCTATGAGGCAAGAAAAGCGCTGTGGACGGTCAGCCGCCAGATACCTGTGGTAATGCTGACCCTGGGACCGATGATTATGGCGATTTATATTTTTCAGTCTGCTTACGGGCGTTATTGGTCTCTGGTCATCGGTTGGATTGTTTTTCTTGCGCTGTTCATACCCTATTCCTACTGGGCCACTCTCCATTTTGCCGGTGCAAACTTAAACGGAAGCAAGTCTGGCGACTTGTATCGGACCATTCACGGTTCGGTCAGAAAAATTCCCGTACCGGAAAGAACCGTTACACTGTCCGGCTGCAACGTAATTCACATAGATGTAACACATTGGACGCTTACCTGATAACTATATCTTTTCTTACTTGCAAAAATACGAATTCGTAGTATCTTTATCAGAAATACGAATTCGTAATACAGAGAAAGAAATGCGTTCAAAAATCAAACAACTGGTCGATGCCACCAACGTCATAGACCATGCATATTTTGTAAAAAGCCGTTCAATGGCGGTGAAACCCAATATTGTGGTCCTCCTGTATGCACTTGCCAACGATGAGACTCTTTCTCAGAGCAAACTGCATAATGACTGGCTGTTGCCGCTTTCCACGATCAACACCATCGTCAAGGAATGCCGCGATAACGGTTATATCACACTTGACCCGATCCCCGGCAAACGGCGGGAGTGTTATCTGCGTTTCACCGAAAAAGGCAGAGAATTTGCGGATGCGCTTCTTGCGGAGATCCATCAGGCGGAAGAACAAGCCATGCGGGAGACCATGGAACATTTTTCGCCGGAATTTACTCAAGCCCTGGATTTTTATGCCAAAACATTTCACACGGCATTGAATCGTGAATTGGGGAAAAATGACTAAAGATCGGATGGAAATTTTGCTGTACTTCTGGTTCGGCATGAAAAAAGTTAAAAACAGGAAGAGGCTTATTTATGAATGGTTTTGAGTTGATCTTGTTGGACAAAAAAGATTATGCGGCATTCACACGCGAAATCCAGAAAGCATTTCAGTATGGCTATGAAGCGGAATGCGGACATTGCGATACTGTGATCCTGCCCGAAAAAGATGTTTCAGAAACTTTGAATGCTGTCGGTAATGTGGCTTATAATGCCAAGGTTGATGGAGAAATGGCAGGCGGAGCAATCGTCAAGATCGATCCTGAAACCCGGCACAACAGTCTGGAATTGCTCTTTGTCAAAGTTGGAGCACAAAGCAAGGGTGTCGGTCTGTTAATTTGGAACGGGATTGAAAAATTGTATCCTGAAACCAAAATATGGGAAACCTGCACTCCATATTTTGAGAAACGCAACATCCACTTCTATGTCAACCGTTGCGGATTTCACATCGTGGAATTTTTCAATCCATGGCACAAAGACCCGAATCAAAACGACGAACCGGTCGGAGGAATGCCTGACGAGGTCGGTCATTACTTTTTCCGGTTTGAAAAGGTCATAAATTGATTATGAATGCAAAACGTGTGCGGCACGGAACTTGTCAAAGTGTTTTTACTTGGTTTTCATCGCCCGCGCATGCAGACTATGCACCGTAACATCTCGTTATTCCACTATCTTTTCCAATCGAAAAAGGATGGATAGTGAATCTTATCCGCAGGATTTTCCATTTTTTCCATCATGGATGGCGGTCTTGCAATTTTTCCGAAAAGCATTTGACAATCCGGTTTGTTGGTACATATTATGTGAATCTAACAATAAGGATTAAACCATGGCTCAGGAAAGTTTAGTTAACTTATTGGAACTGACGGTCGGCGCGATGCTGGTATATAATTTCGTGCTGTCCCGGTTCCTCGGTATCTGCCCGTTCCTAGGGGTGTCAAAAAAGCTGGATACGGCACTCGGGATGTCCGCCGCGGTAGTATTCGTCATGACCCTGGCGTCTCTGCTCACCGCCTTGATCAACAATTATCTGCTGATCCGCACCTTTACCATCGGTCAAACCACCATCAAGCTGGATTTCCTCCAGACCCTGGTGTTTATCGTGGTGATCGCGGCGCTGGTCCAGATGGTTGAAGTATTGCTGCAGAAATTCAGTCCGCCGCTCTACCGCGCGCTGGGCATCTACCTGCCGCTGATCACCACCAACTGCGCGGTGCTCGGCGCGGCTACTTTGAACGCCACCAGCGGACGCAATGTCTGGGAATCGGTGGTGTTTTCGTTCTTCTCCGCACTCGGTTTCGGACTGGCGCTGATCATCTTTTCGAGTCTGCGCGAACGCCTTGAGCTTTCCGCGGTGCCGCGTCCGTTCCAAGGCATGGCGATTGCGCTGATCACCGCCGGCATCCTGGCGATGGCATTCGTCGGGTTTTCCGGTCTTTGCTGAACAAGAGAGGAGCGCAATATGGGTTCAACAATTTTATTGGCGACATTGATACTGGCCGGGGCGGGATTGATCCTGGGGCTGGCCATCGGTATTATTTATAAGCTGTTCGGCGTACCGTCCGATCCGAAGGTAGAACTGGTGTTGGAACTGCTTCCCGGCGCCAACTGCGGCGGCTGCGGCAAAGCCGGTTGTGCGGATTTCGCCCGCGCACTGGTGGCCGGCGAAACCACCCCCGGTAAATGCCCCGTCTCCTCGGAAGAGGTAATGGCGCAGATCGCACAGGTGCTCGGCGTCGAAATCGACAGCCTGATGAAAAAAAAGGTCGCCGTCATCCTGTGCGGCGGCGACACCAACCAGACCAAGGTCCAAACGCTGTATAACGGCGTCAGCGACTGTATTTCCGCCTCGTTGATCGCAGGCGGACCGAAAGGGTGCCGTTACGGCTGTCTCGGCATGGGAAGCTGTGCCCGGGCATGCCCGTTCGGTGCCATTGAAGTCATCAACGGACTGGCGGTGGTGCACAACGAACTCTGCGTCGGCTGCGGCAAATGCGTCGAAACCTGCCCACGCCACCTGATCAAGCTCGTTCCCGCCGACGCCAAAGTCCATATTTACTGTAGTTCCCCGGAAAAAGCCCCGGTCAAGATGAAAGTCTGCAACGTCCCCTGCATCGCCTGCCGTAAATGCGTCAAGGCCGGGGAAGAGGGGCAGTTCACGGTACAGGGGTTCCGGGTGGAAGTTAATTATGAGAATTCTCCCTCTCCCGATGTCATCGAAAAGGCCGGCTGTCCGAAAAACTGCCTGCTGACCACCGAAAAACATCTGGAGATCGAACGCAATGAACCGGCCGGGGTGGACGCATGAGCAAAGAAAAAGTTAAAGTCGTAAGTTTCAAAGGCGGGGTTCATCGCGTTCGATCT
>CALABZ010000263.1 GCA_937888615.1 uncultured Lentisphaeria bacterium
CGCCAAGCTCACCAGCACCACGGTTTTGTCGGACGGCAGCGGCCCCGGATAACGGAATTCCAGCTCGCCGACCGTATCGCCATCGCCCTGTTCATCCAACGCTTTGCGGTAGAAATAATAAACCATATCGGTACCGTGATGCTGTTCGATGGTTTTGCGGATAATCCGCGGCAAACGGTATTTGGAAGCCAGCGCCAGACCGGCTTTTACGTGGTTCATAATCACCATACTGCTCATGCGCGGACGCAGTTCATTGTGTTTATTCTCGCCGGGAATGTTTTCCGCGAAGTATTCCGGCTTGGTGATTTTGCCGATATCATGGAAGAGCGCGGCCACCCGGGCCGGAATCGGATTGAAATGAATCTCTTTGGCGGCCGCCTCGACCAAGGTCGATACCGTCAGGCTGTGGTGGAATGTGCCGGGAGCTTTGCGGCGAAGTTCCACCAGCAACGGATGATTGTAGTCGAACATCAACAGCGACATATTCGTACTCACCCGGAAAAATACTTCCAGCACGAACAACGCCAGCAGCGCCAGCGTTGCCGTCAGAAATCCGTTGACTCCGGCCACGCCCAGTCCCCACAGGATTTCCTGCCAGCGGGCACTGTCGATAAGCGGCAGGATAATCGCCGTACCGATCACGATGAACGATCCGATCACTGCAAACATGGTGCGCATGAAAAACGACCGATAGTTATCCGCGTTGCGCACCGCCAGCGAAGTAATCCCGCACAGGAGCATCCCGCCGATGGCACTATCGAACTGGTCGCCGATCATCATCGCCGTCATGGCGGCGACAAAAAATCCCATATACAGGGAAACCCGGAATCCCACCGTCACCGCCAGCAGCGCCGCGCAGAAACCGGTCGGCAACGCCAGCCCGATCAGGTCCGGCGAAATATCCCAGATGCCGCAGGCCATGTAAAAAACCTTGCCCATGACATAGTTCAACGCAATCGAAACGATAATGATCCAGATGCACAGCATCATGCTGCCGTTGTTCCGAACCACTTTCGGATGAATATGATACAGGTAGATCATCACAAACACCACCAGCAGCAAACACCAGTAAATGATATAGATCATATGCATGAAAGAACCGGCTTCGAAAACCTGACTGTTGTAATTCAGGTTGTACGCCTCGATAATCTCCATGATCTGCGGAGTGACGACGTCGTCACGGTGCACAATGATTTGATTTTTCGCGACTTTCTCCTGAACCGGCTTGATCTGGGCGCGAACCTGCTGCTGAACCTGCCGTCGACGGCTGTCCGTGCGTTCCAGGTTTCCCTCTTCTCCAAGAATTTTTTCCACGACGGACACCAGCGGCCTTCCTGTTTCCGAAAGTTTACCGACCGAGATATCCGGATTATTTTTCGCCAGCTCCATAACGAACCCCAAGGCCGCTTCGTGGGCATCCGGCAATTCTCCGACGGTCCGCTCCTGTTCGCGTCCGAATTCATCCACCAGCCGGATTTTCTCCTCCGGCGGCAGTGATTTCTTATCGTGCCGGCTCAAAATTCCCCGCCGGAGAATCTTGTCGAATTCGCGGATCATGGACACCCCGGTAAGTTCCCGTCCGTACAACCCCTCCAGGTTTTCCACAATATCCGGTGGCAACGCTGCGACAATCCGTCCATATTCGTCATTGGGAGCCGGTTGATACTGTTTTTTCTGCCGCTCCAACTCAATGCGCATATCGAGAGCCTCGGCAAACCGGTGAAAATCATGACTCGCCCGGCGTTTTTCATCCGCTGATAACTGGTAATACCTCTGGACCGCTGCTTCGGCGGCCCGCCTCAGCGCTTCCGTCTTCGCCGTGTCCTCGTAGACAAAATCAATTTCCGAGATAATGGTTTCCGGCGCTCTCCGGTCCACGGTCAATTTGTAGTCG
The DNA here is from genome assembly GCA_937888615.1 of uncultured Lentisphaeria bacterium. GTDB lineage: Bacteria > Verrucomicrobiota > Lentisphaeria > Victivallales > Victivallaceae > UBA5239. The sequence goes on from CALABZ010000263.1 coordinate 1,895, forward strand.
TGCGGCTTCAGCTTCGGCAAAATCATAATGAACGAGCAGAAACACCACAGCACAATCATCATTAACGCACCGATAATTCTGGAATGATTGATCTGTTCCATCAATTTCTCATACCAGAACTGCCGCTGCGGCATACCGCTGTGATTGTGCTTCATGCGGTGTTGAGCCAATTTGCGATTGATAAAATTATTCAGCCATTTAACCATATTTGCCCCATATAATTATTTTGCGGCCTTCCGGTCTTTCTGGTAGGCTTTGATGATTTTTTCGACCAGGGTATGACGCACCACATCGTCGGTGCCGAAGCGGCAGAAGGCAATTTCGGGAATTTCTTTCAGCGCTTTTTCGGCATGAATCAGCCCGGAGCGTTCGTCTTTACCCAGGTCATTCTGCGAGGGATCGCCGGTGATAACGCATTGGGAGTCGAAACCGAGACGGGTCAGAAACATCAGCATCTGTTCCTCGGTGGTATTCTGGGCTTCGTCCAGGATAATGAAAGCATTGTTTAATGTGCGCCCGCGCATAAAGGCCAACGGGGCCACTTCGATGATATTCCGCGCGATCAGGGCGGACGCTTCTTCGAAATCGATCATATCGTACAGCGCGTCGTACAACGGCCTCAGGTACGGCATGATCTTGTCTTCAAGCGAACCGGGGAGGAAGCCGAGATTTTCACCGGCTTCCTTGGCGGGACGGGTCAGAATAATCCGGTTGTAATTGCCGTTCAGGAGTTCGGAAACCGCGAGGGCCATGGCCAGATAAGTCTTGCCGGTACCGGCGGCGCCGACGCCAAATACAATATCTTTCTCGCGAATGCAGCGGATATATTCCAATTGAGCCTTGGAACGTGGTACGATATCGCGTTTGCGCTTGCCCACCCGGATGCGCTCGGCGAAGAGATGTCGGAGCTCGTCGTCGCGGCGGTCACGGAAAGCCTTCAACGTCTGTTCGAAGTCATTCTGGTCCAGATAATTGCCGCGCAAATGATAAACCTCGGTAAGTTCATGCAGGAATTTCCGGCACCGTTCCACCCGGGGCTGAGTGCCGGAAAATGCGATAAAGCAGTCGCGCGCCACTAAATTAAGCGACAACTGCTCTTCGATTAATTTCAGATTTCTGGTAATGTGCCCCGCCATCAAATCGTTCAGCGAAACACCATCTTCTAGATAATATTTATCCCCGTCGTCCGACATCAGGAAATAATTTTACTCCTCATTATGGCTGGGGAATGCGCAACACCGTACCGATTTTCAGCTTATTGGGATCGGAGATTACATTGGTGTTGGCTTCGTAGATCTGTTTCCAGCCGCTCGATTTCTGATAGAACTGCCGGGAAATCCCCCCCAGGGTATCGCCTTTTTTCACGGTATATTCCGCGTATTTCGGGGCAGCGGCTTCGACGGCGGTGGTGTCGCTGTAAACGGTACTGCCATCGCTGTAGGTGGTTTCATTGACAAGTTCGTATTCTTTTTGTGCGGGATCATTGACGACCAGCGTTTCTTCTTCCGTCACTTTCGGGGCGGACACCGCCGGTGCATCGCTTACAGCCTTTGGCGGAGGAGTCTGCGGTGCGCGCCAGCCCGGATATTGCTGTTCAAGATAATTCTTCCACTCCGTTTCTTCCTGGGTGTAAGGGGTCTGGGCAAGCTCCGGCCCACAAGCTGTCAGAAATACCACCATTGCGGCCGCCGCGAACAATACTGCAAATTTCATACCATCCTCCATATCTCAATTATTGATAAGCATTCTAAATTGCTATATCTATAATATATGCTGTCTCTTCGTAAAAGCAAAGACGATAATACAAAAAAGCATTATCGTCTTTGATTCCTACAAAAATTTTATTCGAAACGCTTGAAAATGATCGCTCCGTTATGACCGCCGAACCCAAGATTGGTGTTGATGGCATAGCGGACCGATTTTTCTCTGGCCGTATTAGGCACGATATCCAGATCGCAGTCCGGGTCCGGATTTTCATAATTGATGGTCGCCGGAATAATTCCGTCGATGATCGAACGGATACAGGCGATGCTCTCGAATCCACCGGCGGCCCCGAGGCCGTGCCCGGTCACACCCTTGGTACTGCTGACCGGCACCTTATATGCATAATCGCCGAGGGCAACCTTCAGGGCCCGGGTTTCATATTTGTCATTAAGCTCGGTACTGGTCCCGTGGGCGTTGATGTAATCGACGTCCTCGGGATTGATCCCGGCATGTTTCATGGCAACCATGATCGCCCGCGCCGCACCCATGCCTTCCGGATCCGGAGAGGTAATGTGATATGCGTCGCCGGTAGCGCCGTAACCCACGATTTCCGCCAGAATATTGGCGCCGCGCTTTTGCGCGTGCTCCAAGTCTTCCAGAACCAGAACGCCCGAACCTTCGGACATCACGAAACCGTCACGCTCCATATCGAACGGGCGGCTGGCGTGTTTCGGATCGTCATTGCGCTGGCTCATCGCCTTCATCGAACAGAAACCGGCAAAACCGATTTCGTTGATGGCCGCTTCGGAACCGCCAGTGATCATAATGTCGGCATCGCCGCGTTTAATCATCCAGAAAGATTCACCGATCGAATGTGTGCCGGTGGCACAGGCGGTGACCAGACCCATGTTCGGGCCCTTGGCCCCATAACGGATCGAGAGGGCACCGCTCGCCATGTCGCCGATCATCATCGGGATGAACAGCGGAGAAGTACGGCCAGGACCACGCTCAATCAGGATCTGGGCCTGATCATAAAAAGTCCTCAAACCGCCAATACCGCTGGAAACCAGACAACCCACCCGGGTCGGATCAACACCGTCCAATTGCCGGGACAAGCCCGCTTCATTCATGGCTTCATCGGCCGCCGCCACAGCAAATTGACAGAAAAGGTCCAGCCTTTTGGCCTCTTTGAGCGGCATGTACTGAGAGAAGTCGAAATTCTTCACTTCCCCGCCGATACGGGTCCGGTATGATTCATCAAATTTGTCAACTTTATCGAGGCCGCAAATCCCATTGGTCAATGCGTACCAGAAATCTTTTACATTGTTGCCCACGCAGGACACAATACCAGTACCAGTTATTACTACTCGCCGGTTCATCAAATCCTCAATTTGCTGGGGTTCATTTCTATGCCGATATAAAAAAATGGGTCACACTTTTACAGCAGTGACCCATTTTCACATGGTATACCAAACAAGGGGAATTATTCGTTGCTCTTGCTCTCAATATACTTAATGGCTTCACCAACCGTAGTGAGCTTTTCGGCATCTTCGTCCGGAATGTCGGAACCGAATTCTTCTTCCAAAGCCATAACCAGTTCGACCTGGTCCAGAGAGTCAGCTCCGAGATCTTCAATGAATTTGGCTTCCGGCACGACCTGGTCTTCATTAACGCCGAGCTGATCCACTACAATTTTCTTGACTTTTTCTGCAACTTGAGACATTTGCGCCTCCTTTAAAGGTTATCGTTGTCTGTCGTTTTTGTTTTACTTCGAAAAAATAATTCTTGTATAATACTATGCCCTATTTTTCCGAGATTTCAAATTCATTTTATAAATTCCTATAAAAAAATCTCGTTTCCCTGGGGAAAAGACGGTCCGCTCAATCAAAAAACACCCCGCTCGGAGTAGCACGAACCCGCTTAATCCTGTCATAACCCTGCCAAACCGAATCCGGCAGCGCCGCCCCCACCCTGGAATCGCGTTTATAACGGTTTTTCAGCTTGACAGCGGTCCCTTTTTCATTCGCCGCGACGCCGTCGGCCAACCATTCGGACCAGTCTTCCGGATTGTCCTTGAGCAAGGCTTTCCAATTATCACGGTTGAACAGTTGTCCGCCGATCAGCAGTCCCGGCGAATTTCCATACAAATTTCCGGTCAGGAACAGCCGGAAAGACGGCACGTTGTCCAATTTCACGATATAATCCTTCATATTCAGGACCAGGCAATTTTCCAGAATCAGGCTGCCGGAGGATTTGTCATTCATGGCGACAATCCCGCGACCATTCATCAGCGTGCAGTTTTTGAACGCGGCCATGCCGTCCTGAAGACGCAGGATGTCGTGTTCCGCCCCGGTCCCGATGATCACGCAGTTCACATACACCTGAGCGGAAAAATTGTTCTGCCAAAGCTGTTCGAACGGTTCGTTTCCGGCAATCAGGCAATCGGAGTAGAGGTGCGTACTGCTGTCGGTGGTGTAAACACCCGCTTCGAACGTGTTGTCAACAAAAATACAGCGGTGATAACGGGTGGTGCACCAGTGCACATCGCAGGAACCCGAACTGGCGCAGCGGATGGCGATACAATCCTCATAATAGATGTCGCTGGTGTCGTGACAGGAGAACCCCTGCCCGCAGTTGTCGATGGAGACGCAGTTCTTGTACATGCCGTGCCGGGGATTGCCGGCGGCGTCAAAACCGTCATTCCATGAGTGGATGAAATAAAAATTCTTGACGACCGTATGGTCCGCGGTAATATAGAAACCGTAGTTGGCGGGCAGTTCAATTTTCAAATCGGCCAGTGTTTTCCCTTCCGGCAGCTTGAACAGGACTTTCCGGGCGGATTTGTTCCACCAGAACCCGCCGGGGGTGCGTTCCAGTTCCTCGCGGGTTTTGCAATTCGGCGCGGCCTGTCCGCCCACCCACCAGATTTGAGTGCCGGGCAACCAGTAATTCTGCTGCTTGTAGCCTTTGTACATATTGCTCATCGGCCAAAACGGCAGGGAATAGATGCCGGGGGCTTCTTCTTTCCATTTATCGGCGGGAATCACGGCAAGACCGGTCAGGACGGCGCCGTTACCGTTGATGACCATCGGATTTTCGAAGGTTCCACCCTGCGGAATGCCCAAGCCGCTGCCGCGTTCGCCCGGATACGGGCGCTGGTAAGGCTTGCCGGTGTTGACGATCTCCATCGAATCCGATTTTTTCAGCAGCGACAACCCTTTTTCGATGGTGGCGACCGGTTTTTCCCGGCTGCCGCCGTTGCGGTCACTTCCTTTTACATTGTCCACATAAACCGTCGCGCCATAGGAGAGCGCGCACGAAACCATCAAAGCGCAAAACAATAATTTCCCCATGATTCTAAATCTTCCTTACCTTATATATATTATAAATAACCCCATAAACTTACATCCGGCGAAACGGTTTTGCCAATAAGCAATCTCATTTTGCCGGATTTTTATTCTGTTTCGTACTGTTGTCTGTATTATTGTTTCACCATATCAAACTGAATGGCAGGATTGTTGGTGAATACCGGCAGGGCCGGTCCCGGAATCCGAAACTTGACATCCTCGACGCTGTGTTTGACATCAACCACAGGCCGCCCGCTTCGGGTCCGTCCTTTCAATTCCGTTACAGCGGTGGCTTTCCGCACCGACGCCAGTTCTTTGCCGCCGTCCTCCAATATCGCGGTCACGTGCTCGGAGCCCTCGCCGCCGATCAGCACCGACACTTCACTCCCCGGTTCGGCAGCAAGAAACAGTTTCTCCCTGGGTTTGAACATATGAATGAAATTATCCGTCACCGGCATGATCACAAACGGAACATTGCTTCGGATAAGGGCAGCTTCCAGTCCATTCGGATTGCATTCCAGCCGATAGTTGCCGGGAATCGCCGCGTTGAATTCGTATTCATTGATCACTTTCGCCGCGTCCGCAGGCGGAAGCGCAATGGTTTTGCCATCCGGAGCAATCAGTTTCAGGTTCATCTGGCGGTTGAATTTTCCGATTACCGGATGGGCGAAACGCAACGTGAATTTCACCGTTCCGCCATCCCGCGCCGACAGGATAAAGGCGACCGGGCCGCGAATCCGCGGCGAAGGAATCATTTCCGCCGTCGAGCGGATATCCAACCGTTTCCAATCGATCCACCGGTCCGGATTGAACCGGATCTTATCGAATCCCTGTGCTTTCACATAGGCGGCCAGATCGATTTTCTTGCCGTCGTTATCGAGTACCCCTTCAATTTTGTCCGCCCGATTGTCCTTCGAGTAACTGGAAACGTATTCGATCACCCGGGAAACCGCGCCTTTGACCTCGCAGTTTTTAAAAAAGACATTGCCGGCAGGCTGGAGGATGTCCGCCGAATTGAAAAATCGCATCAGCGGTTCGTCATTGCCGCCGGTTCTCGTGATCGTGCAGTTTTCGAAAACGGCCCGGCAACTGTCACTGCGGTGATGACTGAATTCAAACAATATTCCTTTGCCTTCAATTCGACAGTTCAGAAACCGGATTTCTCCGCCCACCGGTTTCATCGTACTGAAACGTCCCGCCGCCATACCCAACACGATGTGACCCCGGATAAAGCAGTTCTCCAACAGGACTTCAATCGGCGGAGCCTCCCCGCTGAGCCGGATGAATGTTCCGACCGCGCCGCCCTTGTTATCCACAAAGCGGCTGTTGCGAATGACGCACCGGGTCAGCCGTTCCAGCTTTTTGTTCGGTTCGAAATCAATACCCTCCTCGGGAGCGGTCCCGCGGGTGTTTTCGAAGACGCAGCCTTCAATTGTGAGCCCATCCACACTGATCACGCTGACCCCCTGGCGGTGGTTGTCGTCACATACGACATTGGCCAGCATAATATCCTTACAATAAGGGAGGGCGTTCTTTTGCCGTGATACACCGATATAAACACCGTCGCCGCCGCTTTTCGCCAGCGTAACGTTACGGATCATGATATTTTCCGCCGACAACAGATTGATCAGGTGCCGCCATTCCGCGGGGCGGTAAAGCTTACGGTTCTGGTAGTCGGCCTTGTTCATGGACATGACCGCCCCGTTGCCGTCGATCATGATATTGCGCTGTGAATCAATCGTCAGCATTGATTCGTAGAGTCCCTTGAAAGCCCCTTTCAGGGCGCGGATTTCAACCCCTTTTCCGATAACGATTTCCAAATCGCCCCGGCGGCAGAACAGCGGTCCGGTAATCCACGGGGAAGCCTGTTTGTCGATAACGATCCGGGCCGCGTCGGAGTCAAGTGCTTTCTGCAGGATCGCGGTCGAATCCTTTGGATTGAATCCGAGACTGGACACCACAAGTGTTTTCCCTTCGGCCAGAGCGCCGAGACACACCCAAAATACGGTCAATAACAAAAAAATTTTCACGTAACTTACCTCAATTCATCCAGTTTATCATAGCGTTTTTTCAGCGTATTGGCCATGCCGGAGGCCTGGATGTACATCATGTCCTTGACCGTAATCCCGCGCACCGAGCCATCGCCGCAAAGCGTATTGTACGTGCCCCCGGCAAGATTGCCGTGGTTCTGCATGTGCCCCCCCGCATCTGTCACATAACCATAGAAGTTATCGGTCATAATCGCCTTGTTCTGCAGATCCCGGGTCTTGGCATAAAGCAGCGGATTCGAACTGCTTCCCATTCCCTGACGCACATAATACAGGTAACTTCCCGCCTGGATACCGGACGGCGTATCGAATTTTTCCGGCGTCCAGTCACTTTCTTTATAGGCGAACACTTCCTGTTTATTGGCGGGACAGAACAGCGTTTTACCGTTGGTCACATACTTGAAATAATAATTCATCCCCTGATGAACATACCCCTTTACCGCTCTATTAATGGTATTATTCTGACGTACATTATAGAGATAATAAACATTGCCGAACAGCACATTCGGCGGGAAAAAATCGTTCGAATCATTCGCGTACATGAAGAAACCGGCGCCGTTCTGTTTCAAGTTGCTGATGCACTGGGCGCTTTTCGCCTTTTCCCTGGCCGCGCCAAGTGCCGGCAGCAGCATGGAGGCAAGAATCGCGATGATCGCGATCACAACCAGCAACTCAATAAGTGTGAATTTTTTCATTCTCATAAATAAACCTTCTCCTGTTTTTCAGTTTGTTTTCCTTTCCTGAAATTTGCTTTTTATCGTAATATTCTTCGGCGTCCTGCCGCCCTGAATCGATTTGATCAATTCTTCAGCCGCACGATAACCGCACTCATAGAAACGCAGGTCGATCGTCGAAATAAAATTGTACTTGTAACTGCCGTCAAAACCGATTACGGCAATATCCTCCGGCACTCGAACCCCATTATACCGGCACTCCAGAATCCAACGGTAGGCCATTTCATCATTCATGCAGACCACGGCGGTGAAGCGGTCCCTCACTACACGGTCCGCCGCCAGCCGCCGGACCGCGAGTTCGTCTTCGGCGATCATGATCAATTCCTCGTCATAAAGCCCGGCGGCCTTCATTTCCTCCTCGTAACCCCGGAAACGCAACGGCAGGAACGAGGTACGCGGGTCGCGATGACTGCACCAGGCGATTTTCCGGTGTCCCTGTTCGATCAACCGGGCTACCGCGGCCCTCATGGCGGGAACCGGATCGATTTCCGTCTTCGGGGACGGCTGACGTTCATCGAGCGTAGAAAGCAACACATAGGGCATCTTGCGTTTTTTGATCAACTCGAACACATTCTTGCGGTAATACAGACCATGGAAGATCACGCCATCCGAGTAAGGCGGTCCGATGCGCTTGTCCAGCAGAGACAAATCTTCCAGATTCCGGGTGTTCATCGGCAGCAGTTTGATGTCGTAACCATATTGCGCGGCGCAATCGAGTATCCCGTACAGGGACTCCATATTGACGTCCGAACGGAAGTCGGGATAGTCGCCGTAAGGCTGGCCGATATCGTCGATCAGGACACTCAGGTTTTCCGTACATTTATTGCGCATCCGTCGGGCGTTGTGATTGAGCCGGAAGTCGAGCTTCTCGGCCGCCGCCAGGATTTTTTCGCAATTCATTTTCGATATCTGCCCTTCCGCCTTGCCGTTCAATACCAGCGATACCGCCTGCATCGACACTCCGGCCGCTTCGGATACATCTTTCAGTGTTGCCATAGATCAACCTTTAACGTTAAAGACTCATATTTATATTATAACTCCGATCCCGTTTTTGTCAAGAGTCCCGGACAAAGATTTATTTGTTTTTCGCGCCATTGCCGTTTTTCCCGGTCTCCAAAAGAAGAACTGCCGGGTATGCGTCTCCTCAAAACAGATATATTCAGGGATATATTGGAATTTTTCCCCAAAGTGCTATTGACATAATTTTGTTTGGCGCTATAATAGTGTCATAAACATTTTAAAGTGACATATCCTTAATGAAGACAGTTGCCCGAAAACCCTATGAACCTCAGAGCCAGGAAATGGCCCGTGTCCTGATCCGCAAAATCCGCAACGGCGAATACGCGCCGGGGGAACGTCTGGAAAGTATCCGGACCCTGGCGGAGCGTTACGGAGTCGGGCGGCAGGTGATCAGTTCCGCGTTTTCGCTGATGGCCAAACAAAATTATATCTATACGGTACACGGCAGCGGCACTTATGTCAACGCCAAACTGAAAGTGGGCCTTTACTACCGCCTCGGCTGGTTCATCAACCAGTTGAACCCGGGCAGCAGCGGCACGACATTGCGCGAGGCCTTCATGTATGCGGTGCGACGTCATTTCACCCTGATTCCCGGCAATAATTATGAAGAGAATTTCACTCTTGCCGACTGGCTGATGCGAAAAAACGACCTCGATGGCGTGATCGTCAGCGGAATTGTGGATGATGAACTTTTAAAATATCCGAAACGGCACAAAATTCCCTACATGGTGCTGGGCAACTATGATATTTCGAGCGACCATCCGCAGGCGACCTACGATGTTTACAGCGATTACTATGAAACGATGCTGGCGCTGTTCCGCGAACACCGCTGGCAGTCGTTCGGCGTGATCGGCGGTTCGCCGGACATGCGGGCGGACCGGGAGGCGATGGCGGGCATTCGCGATGCCATTCGCGACGCCGGAACAGACCTGTCGCGGGGGTGCTTCGAAACATCCTGGGACGATGGCTTCAAGGAAGTCACCGCCGTCCTCAGGAATAACCCGGAGGTATTGATTTTCTGCGGTTCCCACTGGCTCGGGCTGCTGAAATACTGCGAACGTTACCCGGACTTCCGGCGTCCGACGGTCGTCATCAACAACAGCCAGAACCCGGAGGTGCCGGAGCAGCTTTATGATTATGTGTTTAAGTTGAAAATCAATTCCGGTGAGCGAAAAATCGTCCACCAGGCCATTGACAATCTAATTGATTCATTGAAACAATAACAAGAGGAGTCCTGAAATGGAGAGAACGGGAAAAAATATTTTTACACTTATTGAACTTCTGGTGGTGATAGCTATTATTGCCATTTTAGCAGCGATGCTGCTGCCGGCACTGAACAAGGCAAGAGACAAAGCGAAAATGGCGAAATGCCAGGGAAACCTGAAACAGTTGAGCGCGACGCTCCTGATATACGCCGGTGACTGCAACGATCAAGGCCCTTCCGACACCTACTGGGGCAGCGGACAGGCATACTCGACCCCGGTCCTGCTGTCGTATTTCGGCCGTCCCGCCGGAAGCACGTATAAAGCCGGAATGGAAATCAAGCATCTGCAATGTCCCGGCATCGGCGGCACACTCCTTTCCGGCGGCAGCAGTTGCAATGCCGGGAAATGGGGATCAACCACCTGGATTTACTCCAGTTATCCAATCGCCTTTGGAACAGGAAGTTATGCCACCACCACGTGTGCCAGCGGCTGGCCTGCGACGTTCAACGCGACGACCGGGGCCCGGGTGCCGGTGCTCAACCTCGGGCAACTGAACCGGAACGCCTCCTACAACGGCGGCAGCGTCCAATACGATGCGCCTTCGCAAACGGCCATCGCCGGAGACCTATGCAACAAAACACAGGCAAATGTGGCGGGGTACTCTTCCTCGTCTCCGATGCCCCATTACCGCGCCACCAACAATGCATTCGCCGACGGGCATGTTTCCAGCCACACCTTGAATTCCGCCATCGCCTCGGGCGGAGATTCCGGCGAAGTATGGATCAATTATTATTCCAGCGCCTCCAGGCTTTACTGGAGCATCAAATAAACAAAGTTATAAATAATTTCAGGAGATTACTATGATACGTAAAACAGCGATATTGTGTCTTTTCGCGATGGCGGCGGCATTGAGCGCGGCGGTGCCGGCCGACTCGCTGGTGTTTGAAGCCGAATCCCTTACGCCGGGCAATAAGGCCTGGCAAACGAAAGACGATTTCCGGAACTGGTATGCGGGGAAGCCCTCCGGCGGCAAATTTCTGGCCGGAAGCTCCGCCGTCATGGGCAACGCCGAGACTTCCGTCGAACTGCCGAAAAACGGCAAATACAAGTTGTGGCTGCGTTATCTGGATCTCGATCGTTACCGCGGCTGTACATTCAAGGTTGCGATCCTGCAGAAAGGAAAGGTCATCGGAGAAAAGGAGTTCGACACGGAATCCCTGCGGGCGGATGCGGCGGGCAAGAAAAAATGGGGAAGCGGGTTCGCCGCCCTCGTCTGGGATAAAATGGAATTCGAGGGCGAAGCCGGTCCGGCCGTCGTCCGGGTCGGCAAGGGTCAATCCAAGGCCGGAACCGGGTCGGGAAGCCGTCATCTTGATACGTTCGTGATTACCCCGGACCTCAAGTTCGAACCGGAGATCACCGACCTCTACCCGCTGTATGTCAAGGTAAAAATGTTGCCGGAACAGAAAGAACCGGCGGCGATTCATATCTTCGGCCGCCGTTCGATGCGCCCATGGTTCACGCCGCACCTGAACATCAATCGCAAAGGGATTTTCGAGGGAGCGAATAAAGGCGCGAAAGGGATGGAGGGCGAACACCTGAAAGGCGGCGAGGAATCCCCGTGGATTGAGATATCCAGGTACCTGACTTACAAAGGAAACGATGCATTGATTTTCAACGTAATACAGGATTACCACGCCAAACCGCTGGCGGACGCGGCGTTCGAAATCCTTTTTTCGAAAACGCCGGACGACAAGGGAATTTTCAGGAAAGAATCGCGGAGCGGCGCCGGCAACGGCATGATCGTCAATATTGATCTCTATGACAACACGACGATTCTGGCCGATTTAGAAGGCAGCGCACAGTCGCTCAAATACGCACAGGATACGACACCGGTCAAAGGAAACCGCCCACTGGCGTTCCCGTTCCTCACCGGCATGGCGCTGAATCCGGAAATCGTCGTTCCCGAAGCGATTACCAATGAGCTTGAAGCACTGAAACATATCGGCATCACCGGGCTGAGCCGTCCGACACCGCAGACGGTGGGCATGAATTTCCCGTGGTATATGGGAAGGAATTTCTATTTTCACCTGATTAAAAACAAATGTCTGAGTCAGCCGGACAAGGCGCGGATCGAGGCTCACATGAAAGGTTATGCCGATTCGTTCGCCAAAAACGGCAAACAGCCGTGGTTCATGCTGAACCTGATGGACGAGCCGGGCCTGACCATGGAACACATCACCACCTGTCCGGTCTGTATGGCAGGGTTCGCGCCGTATCTGGCGGAACAGGGGGTGGAACTGACCGGCAAACCGACGGCCGATCCCAAAGCCGGTTTGCTTTACTATTGGAGCAGCCGCTACCGCAATCATGTGATGACCGAAGTGTTGCGGACCGGAACCGAAGCCGCCCATAAATTCATGCCCGGAATCCCGACGACGGTGAATTTCGCCACTGAAGTCGTGTACGACGGCAATATGATCAATCGCGGATGCGACTGGTTCGAAATCCTCGGCTCCGGCGCGTTGACAATGGGCTGGCACGAGGACTGGGCGAACTGCACGGCCACGTATCAGGTGGCGGGATTCCAGTCCGACGTGATGCGCGCCGCCTGTCGTTCGCGCGGCCTCAAATACGGCATTTACAATATTCTGGCACGGCATCCATGGGACATTGTGGCCAAGGGATTTGCGGAAATCGGACACGGCAACAAAGCCATGCATTTTTTCAGCTACGGCCCCTCCTATTCCCTGTCCAGCGACTCGAACAGTCACCGTCCCGAGGTTTATCAGGCGATCAAAGACGTCACCATGCCCGCCGGGCTGGTCGATAAATACCTGGCGGACGCAAAAGTCGCCGCGCCGGACGCCGCCATGCTGTTCAGCACCACTTCCGACATCTGGAACGACGGCAAAAACAAAGACAACGTGTTCGGCCGGGAGCGGATCTACCTGAGCCTGTTGCTGACCCACTGCAACTACCGTCTGAACATCCTGAGCGAAGACGACCTCGCCACCGAGCTTGGTAAATACAAAGTGCTGTTCGTCACCGATTCGCACTTGCGCAAATCACAGCTCGCCCCGCTGGTCAAATGGGTGAAGGACGGCGGTACGCTGTATCTCGGCGCGGGCGCGCTGGAATTCGACGAGGCCAATCAGCCGCTCGGACTTGACGAACAGCTCGGTTTGAAGCGCCAACCCCTGAAAATCGCGGCGAAAGCCGGACGGGCGCAATTCGAAATGCCCCGATTGAAAAATCTGAAAGCCGCCGCAAAACCTGTCGTGCTGGCCGGATATCAGGAGCCGATGAAACAGGATGTGAAAGTCGGCAAAGGGCGGGTGGTTTTCAGCGGATTTTTCCCGGGCGTCGGCTATATCGGCACCTCAACGCAGGACAAGGGACAGGAGATCTACAGCGTCCGCGATTTCTCGCAGGATTACCGCGATTATGTCGCCGCCCTGAAACTGCCGGTCAAACCGCGGTTGACCACCGACAATTACCGGATCGAAGCCAATTTGCTCGAAGCCGACGGCGCGGACATGATCGTGCTTTCGAACTGGACCGGCGAACCGCAGACGGTCAACGTGACGCTGCGGAATGCGCCCGCTTACAAAAATATCGAATGCTCCGGCGAAATCGTCAAAAAGGATCAGAAAAACAAACAACTTGATATCACCGTCAAAATCCCGGCGGGCGGTTACATCAAATGTGAAAAATAAGGATTTATCCATGAACCAACTATCCATTCTTTTCGCCGCCGGCGCGGTAGCCGCCGGACTGTTCGGCGGCGCCCGGGAAGCGGAAGCAAATCCCAGATATGTCGTCACGCCCCCGAACCCGGCCGTCAAGTTCGAGGGCGGCGCCGCCGTCAATGCCGGCCTCCGCCCTGCGACGCTGGAACTCGACGCCCCGCTGGCCCCCGGACAACGGTTGACGTTGCCGGTGAAACTGCCCGCCGACACTGCGTTGACGATCCACACCGGGCGCGGCGGCGAATACCTCACCGTCGTGAACCGCCGGGAGTACATTTACTGGGACCACCGCGCCCCAAACGGTGCAACCACCAAAAAGACTGAACCCTGGGATACCGCCAATTATTATCCGAACGGGCAAATTCGCGAGAGCTTCTCTTACACTCCGGCCATGCTGGATTGGAATAATTATTTCTCGAACCGCCGTCGTGATATTTCCAAGGAATTCTTTCCGGTCACGCTGGCCGTACAGGACGGGAAATGCCGCTGGTATCTGGATCATATCCTGTTGCAGGAACATGAGGCGACCGGGGATATCACCGGCAATAAATTGCGGATTACCCTGCCGCCCGGCGGCGCGATAGAAACCGCTCAAATAAGCGAAATCCCGGATTACGGACGCTTCCTGCCGGTGGATATCGCAAGCCGTTACAACGCGGCGAACCCGACGCCGGACCGTTGCGAAACGAACGGAATTCCGTTCGACACCGCGCCCGCGAACCCGACGGGAAACAACAGCATCGACCTCGGCCGTTCCTGGGTCCGCGAGGCTTCGATATCCGGCAATGAAATGTCGCACCGGGGCAGTTTCGGCGGACGCTGGAGCGGAGCGCTCGGCGGCACGCCCACCCGAATTCAGTTCCGTATTCCCTACGGCCAATATACGGCGATTTACCTGTTGGCTTCCTGCCCGAAACGGGAAGACCGGGTGCCGCGGGTTACGGCACAGTTTTTCCGGACCGGCTCCGGGTTTCCGAAAAGCTTCACCGCCAAAGCCGCCGACTGCGGCAACGGACTTCAGGTCATCAAGATCCCGGTGAAACCGGGTGAACTGCAGGAGTTCAGCGACCGGGGCGTGATTGAGGTCGAACTGACCGGCGATGTCCACGTTTACCGCGGCTATCCCGATCCGCTGCATTACAGTACACATGGGGGCGGCGTTCCGTCCGGCGTACAAGTTTACGCCATGACGCTGGAAACCGCCCCGGTCGAGGTGTCATTCGAGCCGGAAGAGTTCGGCAACGTCTGGGTGGAACCGGCGAAACCCTCCTACCGGGTTGAACTGAACAACCCCTCCCCCAATCCCCGGAAAGTCGAATTGAAGTTGACGACCGAAAGTTTCGATAAAGCGGAGAAGAAATCTTTCAGCCAAACGGTGAATGTCCCCGCCGGTCAAAAGATCGTAACCCGCTTCGACCTGCCGCTGGAGAACTTCGGCTGGCACCGCGTGACGCTGAATGCAGACGGACAGGAATTCGAACGTTCGCTGGCTCTCCTGCGCCGCCGTGAATACAAGGCACGGCCGTTCGACGCCAAAGGATTCATGTTCGGCTACTGGAACTGGCGCGGCAGCCACCTGACGCCGTCCAACCTCGACATCCGGCTGCTCGGCAAACTCGGCATGGAATCGGCCTCGCACAATGGAAGCACACTGACCGGACACGAGGCGGAAGACGAGGTCCGGCGTTACGGCATGAGAAATTTCTGGGCTTATGAACGCGGACCGCGAACCAATATCCCGATAGCGGAGATCCCCGAATTAGTCCGCAAAAGCCGCCTGGGCGGCAATCCGCTCACCGAACCGGTGTACGTGAATATTTTCGCGGAACCGGGCGGCATCGGCACCGAAGGCAACCTGCCGGAATTCTACGGCGAAACGGAAAAGCCGATGACCCCCGAACAACAACAGCGGTTCGAACATTTCAAACAGATGCTGAAAATCGCCTCCGCTGAAATCCGCAAACTGACCCCGAATGTCAAAATCATGATGCCGTGGGGCGACCCGGTATTCGCCGTGCCGTTCCTGAAAGACCCGGAAACCCGGAACCTCTTTGACGGCATTGCATTCGACGCGGGTTACTTCGACCGCCTGCCGGAACAACAGCTCCACCAGTGTTCCCTGCACCGGATGTACCAATTCATGACCTACTGGAAGAAATACCGCCAGGGCAAACCGTTCATGATCACGGTCGAAGGCCCCTGTCTGGCCCAGGTCACACCCGGCGGCTTGACCGAAGAACAGTTCGCCGCCCATATGGTCCGCGCGGCGATGATTCTGGCCGCTTACGGCATCGACCGCCAGTTTTCGCTGACCGGCGCGGCCGACTGCGCTTCCTACTGGGGAGAACAGCATTACGGCGGCGGCTTCTTCTCGCGGATCAACGGGCTGAATCCGCACGTCGCCTACGCCGCGGCAGGGACTATGATCCGCCATCTCCGGCACATGGAATTCGTCAAATGGGTGCCGACCGGTTCGCTGTCCACCTACTGCCTCCAGTTCAAGGATTCGCGCGACGGCAAAATCATGCACGTCCTGTGGACCGTTCGCGGCAAGCGCCCGCTGAAAGTCGCCGGACCTTTCAAAGCTTACGATTCGATGGACAACCTGTCCGCCAAACCGGTGATCAGCCAGATGCCGATTTATGTCTACGCCGATGAGAAAAATCTGGCGTTCGGCGAACCGGACCACTCCGACCAGACATTGGCTAAAAACCATATCCTGCTCGGAAACAGTGCCGATGTGTTCACCCGCCAGAGTCAGGATACGGATGACGAATATGTGAACTCATTCCCGGAAGCCGTCCGGCGCTTTCCCGCCGCCATGAAGCTGGACAAAACCGCCGGCGGGCTGGCCGTCACGCTACCGCCGCAGGAAATCGATCGCGGCACCATGCCGTATTACACCACGCTGCACCCGGCCAAACCGGTAGTCATCCCCGGCAAGGCGAAATACCTGGCGATGGAAACGACCGCCGCCTCGGATTGGGGCCGCATCGTCTATGTCCTGCATGATGCAAAGGGTGAAAAATGGATCAGCGTAGGGACAAAGGGCATCTGGAACTGTGACGACACGCCAAATGCCAGCGTATTCAATTTCGACGGCAAACGCCTGATTCGTTTCGAATTGCCCTCGAACCTGTCGTGGGATCATTTCCGGGAAATGGGAACGACATGGTGGGGCGCAAGCGGCGGCGACCAGGTCGTGGACCTGCCGCTTTCGCTCGAAAAGGTATTCATCGAACAACGCGGCAAAGCGATGTACGTGAACACCCTGGAAACAACCAATCCGGTCCCGGTCGTACTGGGCAAACTCTATGCCGAATACGAATCACCCGAAATGATGAAACCCCAGCCTAACGTAAATATGCCCGCTCCCCCGGTCACGGCAAAAATGTTCAACCCGATCCGGGAACTCACGGAAACCGCAACGCTGCCCCCGACGGAGATCACCGGTGTGGAACAGCCGGACCATTATTACGACGGCACCCGCGGCGTATTTCGTTTCCGCGAAATGCCCGGCGCAACGTATTATGACATCTACCTGAGCAGAAACCCGGACGGGGCCAATGCGCTGAAACTCGGCAGCCGTTTGCGGAACTCCGGGGCTCTGGTAAACGGTTTCCTGCCCGACACGGATTTCTATGCGTTCGCAGTCTGGTATGATAAACAGGGAAAACATTCGAAGCCGTCCGCAGGATTCAAATTCAAGCTCCAGGACAACTTCGGCAACAAATAACCGCAAATCAGGGGCGGCGACACATGAAGACCGTTTTGTCGGATCCTCTGCTCGCCGCTTATTTCAGTTCGTTTGAATAAAATCGCGGAGGATCGCTGAGCCCGTCCTCCGGCAAAATCGAAGTAATCCCCGTGTCTTTGTCATAGACCACGCGGAACGAGTTGCCGCGCCCGTCCCGGATCCCCCCGCCCGCCTGAATTTCAAAACGGCTCACCAGCAGTTCCGGCTGGATCACCGGACAGGGTTCCAACGGGAGCGGAGATTTGGCGGCCATCGCCTCGATCGCGTCTTTTTCGAGTTCCAGCCAGGGTTGGGCCTGACTGGCACCCAGTGAACGGAGTTCCAGCGCCGCCAGCGAATTGCATACCGGCAACGGAAATTCCGCCGCGATTTCGATATCCCGCAAACCGTTCAACAATTCCACGCCGTACAGCCCGCCGACCCGGAAACGGCGTTGACCGTTCTCATAGGCGGTTCGTAGCTGTTTTCGGAGGGCATCGAGCTTCGGCTCCGCGCAGAACGCCGGAACCAACGGTCCTTCCATCGCCTTTGCGGTCCCGGCGGAAGTGAGCGACTGGTAATCAAGGTAAAAACGCATCTGGGCCCGACAGACATCGCCGCGCAGTTCCAGTTCATCCACACGGGCACTGACGTATTCCCAGAATTCACGGCGCAGGTTTTTCAGTTCACTGGCCGGGATAAAGAGATCGTCCCGAACCACCGCCTCAACCTTGCCGGCGGCGAACGGCGGCGGAGCCCCGGAACTGAATTCGGCGACCAGCCGTTCGGCATTCAGCGGCTGCTTGACCGCCGCGGCGAAATGTTCCTTTTTCTCCCACACCAACGGCGGATTGGTGAATTCGGCGCGGATGCCGTTCGAACCGATTTCAAGCCGGAAGTCGAGCTCGTGCCGGAACGGCTGGAGCGCGGCCGCCCGGGCCGTGAAATCATAACCGTTCTCGCCGATCTTGTAGACCAGCCACGACGGACGGGCCTCCGGAAAATCGCCGGGAAGGAAACACTCCTGCCCCTTCACGGCCTTCAATACCGGTTTGCCTCTCATTTCCATATTGATAATCGTAAAGGCGAAACCTTCGTCGCCGTTCGGCGGCACCGCCCGGAAACGGTCGCCGACATGAATCCGCCCTTCCGCCGCGATACTGAATCCGCGCCGGTTGGACGCGGTGACAACCCCGACCCGAGTGCCGAAAACCCCGATTGCATCGGGTTCGATCAGCGTTTTCCGTCCCCGGGTACTGTAGAACCCCTGCGACGGAGCCCGGCCCGCGGCGGAGGAGAGAATCTGCATGGCCTCGGCCGAACGGTCCTCCTCCGAATCAATGACCAGGCGGTAGGCCGAGACGGTTTTCCAAACATAATCGGGGCGACGCAGACGGCCTTCGATCTTGAATGAAGCGACACCCATTTCCCTGAATTGCGGGACCAATTCGATGCCGCACAAATCCTTTGGCGACAGGTAAAATCCTTTGCCGTTTTCGCCGTAATACAGGCGGCGGCAGGGCTGTTTGCATTTGCCGCGGTTGCCGCTCCAGTTGCCCATCCACGACGACAGCAGGCAACGGCCCGACAGCGAACAGCACAGCGCCCCGTGAATGAAAACCTCCAGTTCGACGGGGCTTTTACGCGCCATCGTCCCGATCTCTTCCAGCGTCAACTGCCGTTCGAGGATAACCCGTTCCACGCCCATCCGGGAGGCGAGCCGCAGTGCCGCCGAATTATGAAACCCCATCTGGGTGGAGGCGTGAATTTTGAGCTGCGGATAATATTCGCGAAGCATCCGCAATACGCCGAGATCCTGTACGATGACGGCGTCGGGCCCCAGCACCGCCAGTTCGCCGAGGTACTCCATCATTTCGGGGAGTTCGTTTTCCTTGATCAGGGTATTGACGGTCACATAGACCCGGCGGGCGTTTTTACGGGCGAAAGCGATCAGCCGTCCAATGGAGTCGAAATTAAAGTTGTCGGCGCGTTCGCGGGCGTTGAACTTATTCAAACCGGCGTAGACGGCGTCGGCCCCGGCGTCGAATGCCGCCAGGGCCACTTCGAGGCTCCCGGCGGGGGCCAGCAATTCCGGTTTCTTTTTTTCAGTCATAATTTATTGATTTTGTGCTTCAAGAGAATTCAGCGGCAATCAATAATAGACATTATTTTTTCGAATTTTCAATCCCGAAACGGGTTATTCCCGGATCAAAACGAATTCACCGAACCGCAGGCACCGGGACTCGGGCCGCGCAAATGCCGATCAACCGAAAATCATAATGACCAGGAACCACGCCCAAGGTGACGATTTTCCCCATTCATACCACGACACATACACTTTCCCAGAAGCCGGCTTCGCCGCGCCGGAAAACCAATTGCCATATCACACCTGAATCCTTTATTCAATGCACAGAATTTTGGCTTCCCTCGGACCAAGTTTCAAATTCAGATTGCCGCCCGTAATATTGTAGGTTTCATGATCTTTATCGAACGCATTAAAACCTTTGGCATCAGACAATTGATTAAATTTGATCATGGCCTGCGTATTACGGTCGGAATCATTCAGAACGGTCAATAACATCCGGTTGCCGAGGACACGTGTGGAAGCCATGACTTCTCCGGGTGCGGTAACTGTGATCGGATTGCCGGTTTTTTGCCAATAAGGATGGAATACCGCAGTGCCGTAATTGTCGCCGAGCCATTTTTCCGCGTCATAAGCCTGATACGGACGGAAGAAATCAACCTTCTTAAGCCAGTATTGCAGGTATAGTTCAAGATTGTTTACATAACAGTAACCGATGAAGTGTTTGATATTCCGATCGGATACCGAATCATGCGGATTCCAGGTTTTATATCGGTCCGGTCGTTTGACTGCCAAGGCACGCGAAAACTCTTGGCTCATCGTGCAATTCTGCTCATTGGTACGGTAAGCATAGGCAATCCGCATGGTATCCGGTTTGAATACGCCGAAATAAGTTTCTTTGGCAGCAATATCGTGTTCGTAAACTTCCCCGAACAGAAACATGTCGGTAAAGTTCTCGGCGGGGGTCCGAGTGGTGCCAAGCAGATGCTGCATGATCATTCCGTCAGGATTCTGTTTGCGCAACTCCTGATAAAGGATCTGATAATATTTGCGCGTGGCCAGAACACTGAAACTGGACTGTTCCACTCCGAATTCATCCTTCCAGCCGCAGCCATGTTCGGTATTGCTACACATTTTCGGCCAGGAAATATCGAAATACAGATTGTTGATACACTGCTTTGGAATCATAGCGGCCAGATTGTTGACTTTGAATTTGAAAAACGATTCGCAGGAGAGACAGCCGAGCGTGTAAGCTTTTTTGTCACGTTTTTTTATGTCTGGATTGTTGATGTCGCCATAATAATTGCCGAACAGGGGCAGTGGGGAATGCCACAGCTTGCCGAAGTAATTCCACTCCGGAGAAACGGGTGATGCCGCATGGGCGGTGGAATAAAAAAATAGGTATGGGAAACGCTCCTTCTCCAGGCGGCGATACCACTGGACCGCCTTCGGTTCGACATATTCATCGACGGGAGTATCAAACATCGACAGCCAGTATTCGCCGGCTTCGCTAAAACTGTTGTCCATCTGGCGGCACATCCGGGCTACCGGGTTGAGCGGTTTGACCGGAGTCACCTGCAGGTAGAAACGGATTTTGCGTGGAGTTTTTAATTTCATCGGCGTGTCAATCAGGTTAAATTTCAGGTTGTAGGCATTTCCCAGAGAAGTCAATTCAAGTGCTCGGGTTTTGTTTTTCAGGAACCAACCTTTCAAATTTTCCGCTCCCCACATCAGCCCGGCATCCATGTTGCCGATCCATATGGAAGGCATTGCGGATAAATCCGTGTAAACCGGATATCTCGCATGCTCCAACAGCGTTTTGGCCCGGAAACTCTGATTGTTGTCAAAAGCGTCAGCCATGTCCTTCCGGATCGGGATGTCCATCGTCAGTTTTTCAATATGGGCTGCATTCCCGACCGGGGCCAAAGTCAAGTCGAAAAGCATGAACCCGTCGAATTCGGCATTGACTTCCGCCTTGATATTCACGCTGCCGGCTGCGGTTTTAAGCGCATACCGCGCGGTGGATTGCTTTTTGTCGATCAGGACGGCTGTCACGCCGCTGTTTGGTTTGTCGTTGACTGTAATCTTGACCGGAGCGGCCAGGAGTTCTTTACCGCCGCTTGTCAGCGAAGATATCAAGCCGCTACCACCGAGTATTGTACATCGATTCCAGCATTCGAACGAACTCTGTCCGAATACCGGCGGCGTCCAGGGAGCCGGGGTCACGTCTTCGACAACGATATTCTGTTCGAGCCATGGAGTATGTTTCTGCGGCATCAGGTAGTGTCCATGATGGCTAAACAGCACCTTGCCGGCGGGCTCAAGACATTCAAGCAACATTTCATAGCGGCCCGGCGGCAACTCCGCAATATCATATTCAATGTTGAACAGGAACGCACCTGCATTTACCGGGGCTTTGCGGGTAAAGACTTCGGTGCCGGAATCTTTATCGCTCATACACAAACGCATGGTGAGCCCGGACGAGGGGTTGCCGCGCCGGCAGACAACAATCAGTTTATTTGTTTCGATATCCGTATAAATATGGGAAAGTTTCAAGGGAAGTGCCTCGCGATAAGTTTGGACATCTTTGAAAACAGTACCCAATTCCGGGGATTCAACGCTGACGATCAGGGTGTTGTCTTTCGGCAACGTGTTATTGACGACATGCCGTTCAATCGTCTCACTCGCCTTCAGGACCAGATTATCGGACCAGGCATAGGAGTGAATCGGCAGTGGGCTTTCCAGATGCACCCGTGCATTGACCGGATTCGACGATTTCAACCGGATTCTGAAATCAAGTTTACCGGATTTCAAATCTCCCAAGGATGCAATTTCATACGCCAGCGGATTCGCCTGAAAATCCAATTTGGTAAAGTTGGCGGAATTGCGGTATTCTTTACGGCAGGGAGCGCTGCTGGTGTAAATATTGTCGCTTTTGTACGAACGGCAGACATTGACTTTCCAGCTCGTGCCCGGTTTTATATTTTCCTGATTCAAATCCCGCAACGGGATGGCACATTCGATGATCCAATAATCGTCCTCGATCTTACTCACTGTTTTCGCGCCCTGCGCGTTCCAACTGGCGTCGAGGTTTTCAGCATCCCAGATTGCGCCTGCGCTGTTAAAAACAAATTGAAAATAGTCACCTTGTTTCGTTATGGCATGAAATTCGACTGAATCATCGTCCCAGATATCCTGATCACGCGCGGACTGATTTGTTATCAGCCCGGAAGCAACCGGACTTTTTACCGCGAAATAGAGATTTTCCCGGTCATAACTCAGGTAATAGCGGCTCTGAAGCGCCGCATAACTTCCCGCCTTGATATCGGTAAAGCCGGTTCCGCCGAATGTATATTCGAATTCCTCGATCCGCCCGTCAAGCGTCGGCGTTCGAGGATTAACCTGTACGGTGTCGATGACGGATGGAGCGAAGTCTCTGGCATATTTATTGTAGAGGAATTGAACTTCATCCTCGGTCAGAACTTTCCTGAAGACGGAAAAATCGTCGATCAGTGAATCGCCATCCAGACCGCTTATCCAGCCAGGTTCCCCCCCCAGGAAAATAGCCTCAAATTCATTGGGAAAGACCGGCAGGCGCTCCGCTTTTACGCCAATACCGTCAAGGTACAGCCGGTATTCGTTTTCATCGAAAGTGAGCGCGATCTGGTGCCACTCCTGCATTTTCCATTTGCTGATGTTTTCACGGATATAATAATCCTTGCCGCCGATTTTGATGGCAGCGACCAGCATCCGGGTATTTTTGTTCATAAAAGATGTAAAAGCGAGCATTTGGGGGCCTTTACGCGCATCGAAAAATACCTGAATCCCCTTAGCGTTATCCCAATTCAACGGTTTAACCCAGAAAAGAATGGAGCCTCCGCTTTTCGGAAGGCTTTTTCCATTCAGATGCATATAGGCCTTTTTGCCGTTGCTGAGCGGACCGATTTTCAGGGCTTTGCCGCTGATCCCATGTTCGTTGATTAAAGTCGTACTGCCGCCCTTGACGTTTTCGAAATCCTGTTTGTAATCCGGCATTGGTTCACGGTGAATGTGTTCCTCCGCAGCGAAAAAAATAGCGGTGAATAAAGATAGCAGGGTGCAAAGCAGGAATCTGTTCATTTTTCATATACTCCGGTAGAATGTAAATCTTTCATGGCAATAACGATACGCCGTTCGTACCCAGAAAACGGGGACCGTCCGATGAAGCGTGTCCGTCCGCATAGATGCCATTGCATAACTTATTATGCCGGTAACCGGCGACATGGTAACTGACCAGGGGGTCAAGGTAATTTATGCCCCATGCCGCGGTCCGGTAAATACCTGAATCGGAAATATCGTCGATTCTGCCATCAAGAATCTGAAGCGTAATTCCGGGACGCCGCATTTGGGTTTCCTTGGTGCCGACGGCGCCAATCGTTCCCCCATTGCGGAAAAGTAAGATATTGGAGGCATAGTTGCCATACCATTCCGAGATTTTATTGGCATTGTGATCGGCCCAGATCTGTTGAGTTTCCGGGCAAATGAATAATTTCATCTTTGCCCTCCGGTCCCCTTCGTGCTTGTTCTTGTGTATCGATGAGATTTCGCTGTACGTGGTATTCAGGGCGATTTGCCCCAGGTAAACCGTCCAGGTTGGATATAATGAGCTGCCGTCGTTATATATGTGATAAGGGAAGAAACCGTCGTTTTCATTCCGGTAAAAAATAGATATCTGACCGAGTTGTTTCAGGTTGTTGAGGCAACTGATTGTCCTGGCGCGCTGTCTTGCTTTGTTCAGGGCGGGGAGGAGCATTGCGGCCAGGATCGCAATGATCGCGATCACTACCAGGAGTTCGATGAGTGTGAAAATCTTTCGTGATTTATTCATAAATAAAATCCTCCATTCGTTGGTTATGCCATTGCCAATATTTGTGAATCATACCGGTCTTCAACCCCGGTCATGAAGTGATAAGGAGTTTTGGTCGAGGCTATCAGCTCTTTCAGGGATGCTTCCGCCAGCCCGATGCAGGAGTCGGCCGCTCCGTAATATATCTTCACCATGCCATCCGGTTCGAGGATGCTGTTGCAGGTAAACACGACATTAAGAACCCTGCCGGATGTTTCATACGGCATCTGCGGGAACAATACCGGATATTTCGAACGTTTCAAGATCTTTGTGGGGTCGTCAGCATCGAGAATAGCAGTGAACAAGGAATAGATAGAGCCGCTGCAGCAGGTCGTCACCCCATGATAGATGATCAGCCATCCCTCGTCCACACGGATGGGGACGGAACCGCCGCCGATTTTCAAGCCGTCAAAATGCCCCGAACGGCTCTGCATCATCGGGCGCGACTGTCCCCAGTGGATCAAATCAGGTGAATAGCTCAGCCACATATCGCAGGGAGAATGTTCGCCGCCGCCGAACGGTCGTTCCATACGGCAAAACATGCCGTTGATTTTTTCGGGGAAAAGGACGCCGTTGCGGTTATTGATCTCGGAGGCGATGCTGATGAATTCAAATTCGGCGAAATCCCTGGTTTTGACAATACCCAGGCGAGTACCAAGGTCGTTGACATGGGAACCGTACATGATGAAAAAATCGTCGCCGATTTGAGTAATCCGGGGATCATAGCAACCATTCTCCGGCCACCAGGACGGCGGTTCGGGCCATTTGACGGGCTGCGGGTCGAACTTGAAATCATAGCCGTTCCGGCTCCTGGCCAGCCAGAAGCAAATTGAACCTTCCATGTGAAATACATCCACAAGTAAAATGTATTCACCGTTGATTTTGACCGCACCGGGGTTGAATACATAATAACCGGCACTGAACGGCAGGTCTGCCGGTGTGAGAATCGGGTTTTGCGGATATCGTTTGAATACCGGAACTATATCTTTCTGCATAAGTAAAGCCTTTTTCTGTCATTTTTATTGAGGTGGCTGGTAATGATTATACTGGAAAACCCGGAAAAAGTCAATTATCCAAATACGGATAATCAATGCAACATAATGCAACTTTATTGGCAATCAAATTGAAATTGTGCTATAATATCAGTATGAGAAAGAATAATCCAGAGATCATTACAGGGCGGAAAATCGCCGAAATCGCCGGAGTTTCTCCCGCTACGGTTTCCAGGGTATTCAGCGGGCATCCGGGTATTTCGGGATCGGTCCGTTCAAAAATACTCCGTATCGCAGCCGATATGGGATTCGAACCGAACAAGAACAAGAAAGCCAAAACCATTGCCTTGATTTTACCGGAGCCAATCCAGAGTCTGGATATATATTTCGATCTGATTTTGAAGAATCTGCTCCGGGAACTGAAAAAAGATGGTTTCATGATTGAAATGTGTTATTCCAACGACTTGGATTCCATTAATGAGCAAATCATCGCCGGAGCCGTTTCCATCGAAGTTCGTAATAAAATTGCGCTGAATTGGGCCAGGCAGAGGAATATTCCGTTGGTCTGCCTGAATGATTTCAACTATCAGCTTGGAGGGATATTTTCCGTGTGTTCCAATGACCGGCAGGGTATACAATGCGCGGTGGAAGAGCTGCATCGGCACGGGCACCAGGAAATCGGACTGATTTACTACTCGGAAAACATCAAAAACCAGCATGATCGCTATAAAATTTACAATGAATTCGTCAAGCATTACCATCTGCACGGCATCGGCATCAAGATGGAGGATGCCGAAGATTTCGACCGCATTGCCGGACGCATCCCTGACAAGGTTACGGCCCTGATCTTAACCGACGAAAGCAAAGGAGTCCGTTTACTTCATCAACTGAAGCAGTCCGGATTACGAATCCCGGAAGATATCTCCCTGGTGGTCTGGGAAATCCCCCTGATGAGCTGTTACCTCGATCCGCCGCTGACCGCCGTCGGACAAAATTTTCCCGAACTGGCGAGGCAGGCAAAATTCATGCTCAAACAACTGATTGCCGGTAATTCCCCGGATCATGATGTCCTCGTGGATTACCAGTTCTTCCCGCGCCGAAGTGTCAAAACCTTGAATCATTGACAGTCGTGCCTTTCAAAGAAAACTCTATTTGCCGAAAAAACGAAAACAGATCGTGACATTTCGCCGAATTGAACTATATTAAGCAAATATTTTATTTCAACGGAATCGGACGAACAGATAAGCATGAATTTCAAAACGGAATTGTTCCTGGCCCTGCGTTTCCTGAAACCCGGCCGCAATGCGGTTTCGGTTATCTCGGTGATTTCACTGCTGGGGGTGACGCTTGGCGTGGCGGTGCTGATCGTGGTGCTGTCCGTTTTTACCGGCTTTACCGACCTCATGCGCGAAAAACTCCTCGACACCCGCGCCCACCTGCAGATTTACTCCTCGCGCAACGGCGTCATCGCCGATCCCGCGTTCGTCGTCCGGGCCGTCGAACAGGCCGGCGGACAGGCTACCCCGGTCATTTCCATGCCGATCCTGCTGCTGAACCGGAACGACTTCGTGCCGAAGCGCATCATGGCGGCGGACCCCGCCAAAATCCGAACCCTTTTCAAAGTCGCCGTCGATCACGACCTCGCCCCCGGCGAAGTCTGGATCAGCGAGGAAATCGCCAAACAAAACAACCTGAAACGGGGCGACACCGTCCATCTCCATACCCCCGAGCATCTGGCCAAAATCGCTAAAGAATTCCTCTCCGATGAAAAGAAAAACGCCGGTAAAGTCCAAATCCAGACCATCGGTTACAAGGTCGGCGGCATCTATTCGATGGGAAAATACGACTTCGATAAGGAAATCATTTTCATGACCCTGCCGGACGCCGCCGCCATTGCAGGCATTCCCAACGGCATGTCCGTTTCGGTGTACGCATGGCTGGCGAACCCGTTTCAACTGGACGCCCCGGTCAAGGTAATCGCGGAAAATCTGCGTCTGAGCACCCAGCCGTTTGAAATCTACACCTGGATGCGGCTGAACGGCCAGATGTTTGCCATGCTCGAATCCCAGAAAAATATGATGATCTTCATCTTTTTCTTCATCATCCTGATCGCCGCGTTCAGCATCGGCAACACGCTGATCACCATCGTGGTCCAGAAAGGACGCGAAATCGGACTCCTGAAAGCGCTCGGCGCTTCGCCCTGGACCATGATGCGGGTGTTTATCTGGGAAGGACTGTTCGTCGGAATCATCGGCAGTTTGAGCGGGCTGGGACTGGGAATGCTGGCGCTGTTCTACCGCAACGATTTTCTCCGTTTTCTCGAAAAAGTCACCGGGCGCGACCTTTTCCCGAAAGAAATGTATTACTTTAATGAACTCCCCGCACATACCGGAGTCCTCGACGTAACGCTGATCGTCACCATGGCGGTGGTGCTCTGTACGCTGGGCGGGTTCCTGCCGGCGTGGCGGGCGGCGCGGCTCGATCCGGCCAACGCATTGCGTGACGAATAAAGGAGACAGGCGGCATTATGAACCTTTTAACCGAATTCAGTCTGGCACGGCGCTACCTGCGTCCCAAGCGCAACGCCATCTCCGTCATTACCCTGATTTCGCTGGTCGGCGTGATTCTGGGGGTGATGGTGCTGATCGTGGTGCTTTCGATCATGACCGGGCTCAGCGATGCCATCAAAGAACGGTTGCTGAAAACCTCGCCGCACCTCCAGATATCGCCGCCACCCGGACAAATCATCGAAAACCCCGACCAGGTGATCGCCGTCCTGAAAAAATATCACGGCGCCGGAGCGGCGGTCGTCGCCCGCCCGGTCATTGTCCAATCCCGCGACCGCCTGCTGCCGCGGCTGGCGATCGGCGCGAATTACCCGCAAATCGACGGCCGCATTCAAATCAACTGGCAACTCAATGACTTCGGCACCACCTCCCCCGCCAAACCAATGACGCGCGGCACCATTATCATCGGTCACGGTACCGCGCGGGATCTTTTCGTCACTTTCGGCGATACGGTACTGCTGCATTCGCCCTCCCAACTCATGAAACTGGTGGAAGTTTCGGCCGAGGGCGGCATCACCACTGCCAAAGAACGCGAGATCAATATCCCGGCGGAACTGAAGGTCAACGGCTTTTTCAGCACCAACAGCCGGGAATTCGACGAAAACACCGTTTTCATCAACCTTGAGGACGCCAACGATCTTTTCGACATGCGTTGGGGCACCGCGGACACCGTTTACGGCTGGCTGCCCGATCCCTTCGACATGGACCGCGAGCTCGCGCAGATCCGCACCGAACTGAAGGGCTATAACGTACAATCATGGATGCAGATTCACCAGAAGGTATTGGGGGTGCTCCAGGTGGAGAAAACCATGATGTTTTTTCTGCTGATTTTCATCGTGCTGGTGGCGGCGTTCAGTATTACCAACACGCTGGTCACGGTGGTGCACCAGAAAACCCGTGAAATCGGGCTGCTGAATTCACTGGGGGCGACGCCGTTTTCGATCATGCGGATTTTCATCATGCAGGGACTGCTGGTCGGCTTGATCGGCGGCGCGCTCGGCATCGCCGCCGGCATCCTGACGGTGTATTGGCGCAACGACCTGATCCGGCTCTTCGGCCGCCTGACCGGACGCGAAATCATGCCGGACAATGTTTATATCATCACCGAACTCCCGGCGCGGCTGGTGGCTTCGGATATCATTACCGTTGGACTGATTGCGGTGGGGCTCTGCACGCTGGGGGCTTTGCTGCCCGCCCTGCGGGCGGCCAGACTTGATCCCGCCCGGGCTTTGCGTTACGAATAGGAGTTAGCAGATCATGGCAACAAACGAAATTTTCTTGAAAGCCGCCGGTATCCACAAAACCTACCGCATCGGCAAAAAAGGCATTCAGGTGCTTCGCGGCGTGGACCTCGAAATCCCGCGCGGAAGCTGGACTTCCCTGCTGGGCGCTTCCGGCAGCGGCAAAACCACGCTTCTGAATATCCTCGGCACCCTTGAACGCCCGGATTCCGGCGATATCGCCTGCGACGGCATTCATTACCGTGCCATGAGCGCACGACAGGCCAGCAAATTCCGCAACAAACGCATCGGGTTCATCTTCCAGTCCTATCACATGATGCCGGAACTGACCATTCTCGAAAACGTCATGCTGGCTGGACGCCTCAACGGCAGCGCCGCTTCCGGCCTGCGCCAACACGCCGAATCCCTGTTGGAAAAAGTCGGTCTGCGCGACCGCATGAAACATCGCCCCACCGAACTCTCCGGCGGCGAACAACAGCGCGCGGCCATTGCCCGTTCGCTGGTAAACAGCCCGGACCTGATTCTCGCGGACGAACCCACCGGAAACCTCGATTCGAAAACCGGCGGCGGCATTCTGGAAATCTTCCAGGCACTGCATCGGGATCAAAACGCGCCGACCATCGTCATGATCACCCACAATCAGGCGGTGGCGGAACTCGGCGACCGCATCCTGCATCTGGTCGACGGGCGTCTCTCCGACGCTCCCCCGCTCATATAATCCGCGCAAAAAAAACGGTTTGCCGTTTTTCGGCAAACCGGAAGTTCAAGATTATATTCTGGTCAGCTCAGGAAGTTTTCGCCAACTGCGTGTAATCGAAAAGAATGCGGACCGCTTCATCGGCCACCGGGTCGAACTTGACGGAGTCCTTGTCTTTCTGTTCGGCGGCTTCGAGGTATACCTTTTCCTGGTCGTCGGTGGCTTTCTTCTCCTTTTCATACTCGGCCCAACGCTTTTTCTCATTCAGTGAAAAAGATTTGCGATCCTTGTATTTCTTGAAGAGATCAATGCTTTCCGCCAATTTCTTGAAGTCGGGGGATTTGCCCACCCGGGCTTCGGACTTGGTTTTCACTTCGGCGATATGCTTATCGAAATCATTATCGAAAACCGAGTGCGGGACCGGATCAATGAAATCCCATGGCAAATGGTTGTCATTGAACGATTCGCCGATATCCATATATTCGGTCAGCGAGGGCAGGACGACGTCCGGCACGACGCCGAGCTGCTGTGTGGAAGAACCGTTGACCCGATAAAACACCGCGTTCTCAAAAGTCAGCGACCCGGCATTAAATTCCTGATTGATGAATTTCAACAGATTTCTCAGTTCGAAAACTTCGAGCACAGTTCCCTTGCCGTAGGTTCTGGAGTCGCCGACCAGGATGCCGCGTTTGTAGTCTTTGATCGCTCCGGCGAAGATTTCCGCCGCCGAAGAGGTCATTTTGCTGGTTAACACCGCCAGCGGGCCGTTGTAGACGATTTCCGGGTCCGGGTCTTCATTGACCACGACCTTGCGGTTGGACGAACGCACCTGGACGATCGGGCCGTCCTTAATCAACAGCCCGGTCAGGGTAATGGCTTCGCGGAGACTGCCGCCGCCATTGAAACGGAGGTCCATCACCACACCGTCGACCTTTTCCTTATTGAAGCTTTCGAGGATCTTCTTCACATCGGTCGTGGAACTCTTGTAGTCCGGCTGTCCTTCGAACGCGCCTTTGAAGTCAATATAGAAACGCGGCAGCGTGATATAACCGAATTTGAACGTTTTGCCATCGGGGAGTTTGACGGTTTCGACACGGCCGGTGGCCTCGCGTTCTTTCAACTCAACCTTGGTACGGGTAATCTGGATATCCACCGGCACGCCGCTGCCCTGTTTGGTCAGGACGGTCAGCGTGACTTTGCTGTTGACCGGACCCCGGATCATTTTCACCACATTGTTCAACGGCATGTCAATCACATCGACCGGGGGTTCGCCCTCCTGGGCCACCGCGATGATTTTATCCTCCGGCTGGAGGCGCCCGTCCTTGGCGGCGGGACCGTCGGGAACCAACTGCACGACCTTGGTGTAGCCGTCCTCACTGGACAGCGTCGCGCCGATGCCTTCCAGCGACAACTTCATGCCGATGTTGAATTCTTCCTCTTCGCGCGGGGAGAAATAGTCGGAATGGGGACCGTAAGTCTTGGTCATGCAGGAAAGAAATTCGGCCAGGATATCAAACCGGTCCTTCTGGGTGACTTCATTGTTAATAGTCCGCAGGCGGGATTTGATTTTTTCCTCCGGCGATTTCATCTTGATGGCCACGGCGTCTTTATTTTTGGATTTGTTCGCCTTGTCGAGTTCTTCCTGGGCACGCGCCATCAGGCGGAAAGTCAGGACTTCGTTTTTCAGCTTCTGATGCCAGATTTTCTTTAATTCGGCCTCGTCTTTGGCACGGGGCAGATCACGACGGTCGGTGACATATTCTTCATCTATGTTGAAGTCAAATCCCTTGTCAAGCTGTTCCAGACAATAGGCCTGATATTCGCTGACCCGTTTGGAGAAACGGTCGTATACCTTGAACGGGAACTCGAAATTGCCCTTTTCCACCATATCGTCAAGAAGCAGGCGGTAAGATTCGAATTCCTTGACATCCTGCTGGGTGAAAAAGGTTTTGTTGGGATCAAGATCTTTGAAGAAAGCATCGAAAATCTGCGATGAAATTTCGTCGTTCAACGGATGCTGGCGGTAATGGTTGCGCCCGATGATCCGCGCGGTCAATCGGGTGACCAGTGAAAATTTATCGTCCTCGCTCAGCTCGTTTTTTACCCCCTGGCTGAACAACGGCCAGCAATAGAGCGCCGCCGCCAACGCCAGGAAGTATATGGCGAAATGCCGCATGAAAATATTTTTCTTCATTTAATCGATCCTGTTTCGTTACTTAAAATTTTTGACACATTACAATAAGATAAGACACGCATTTTTCCAAAATGTTTCTGTAATATGGCACAAAAATGAGAATTATGCAATACAGGAATGGTGCATTTATCAGCCAATTTCGTAAAATCGGCGAAATAAAATGCCGGGTCGCGGCAATTTACAGCATCGCGGCCCGGCCGATTGTCATTGAGATCTGGATTTTCAGTAAATGCCCGGCGTATAATTGCTTATTTTATACCGGGCATAAAGTTCGTCGCGGGAAGCGGGTTCGACGTGGCCGTCCAGGCAGGCGACGTTGCAGCGGCCGCCGTGAATGCCCATCGGCCGTTTCGTCTGGGAACTTCTGCTGTCCCAGATATACCACGGGAAAGCCGGGGAAGAACCGGTATTGGCGGCGTCCAGCACATAGGCGAACATGGACGGACTTGAATACGCCGGAGTACTGATTTTGAATGCAATCTCGGGCGAATACATGGCGGTGCCGTCCTTGTCATGGGTATACTGGGGCAGTCCATATGTGTACATAGTGCCGATGAATCCGCCCTGAAAGATCACCCTGACGCTCGTCGGATAATCCTTGATTGCCGAACAGGCCAGGAAACGCGCCGCGTACTGGCCGCCAGTGGAAAAATATTGTCCGGTCACATATTTGCCGCTCTTCAGCAGGTTCGCCCAGGCCTGATACGAGGTATTGGTGCTGGTCGGATACTGCGACTTGCCGGCATTGTAGCTGAGATACCAGCCGTCGTTGTCGCTGCCGTACAACTGAAGGGTCTGGATCGTCTGTTTCTGGTTGCTGACGCAGGCGGCGGCCTGTGCCTTTTCCCGGGCCGAATTCAGGGCCGGCAGCAGCATCGCGGCCAGGATGGCGATGATCGCGATCACCACCAGGAGTTCAATGAGAGTAAAATTACGAGTTGTTTTCATGAGTAAAAACCTCCTGTTCATTAATTGCTTAATATGTCACTGTCGACGTTTTTCGCTTTGAACGTCCATTTGCCGTTCTCCAGTGCGGTCAAGCCGTATTCCGAACGGCAATTTTTCAGGTCCGCCTTTATTTTCGCTTCGGCTTCACCGGGGCCAAGGGCGACGATGATTATTTTGGACTTGCCCTGATCGTCGGTAAGTTTCCAGGCCTTGACTTCGCCTTTCAACACGTTCAGCGGGACCGCCTGCGGGGCGTGGTCGGACAGCAGGTACGGTTTGAGAGCGTTCAGCATGGCAATGCCCTCGCGAACCGTCTTCAAATTGGCCTCGATATCGCCGTCCTTTTTCGGGTCGGACTGGAAGAGCGGAGTGGAGACGTAAAAGAAATAACCGTTCACCCCGTACCCGGCCCCCAGCAGGATCATCGAGCGAAACTCCTGTGCGGTCGGGAAACGGAAATCCGCGGCGTCGGCGGCTTTCGGAAAATACCGGCGCATGTTGAACATCTGAAAAGTGAACCAATGCGGCAGTCCGGTCCGAACCCCTTCTTCGAGTTTCGGAATCATGGAGGCGATGGAATGCCCGCCGCGAATCGGGTAAGCGTCGCTGCCGATGGCGTCGGAAGCCGGCCCGTACACCCGCAGTGATTCGGTGGTGTAACCGAGTGCGCACAAAACCCAGGCCGGATGGTTCGGGTCGAGCTGATTCAGAAGCCGGCGGCGTTCGGTCAGTTCGGGAATCATCTGATTCGGAAGTTCGTCGCAGGTATACCAGGCCAACAACGAGGGGCGGTCCTTGAAGTTCGTAACGATACTGCGGACGATTTTCTCCGGCGTGTCGTCACCGTAAAGCGAAGTAATGGCGTTGCGTCCGGCGTTCGGGTACATGTTCTTGATAGAGAACACGATTTTCAAACCGTTTTCTTCGCAGAAGTCGAAAACCTCCGCAGCCCGTTCGTAGCTCCGCGGCTTTTTGCTGAACCCCATCGAAGGGGCGTTATAGATCATCAGGGTGTTGAAGCCGAGGCCTTTCAGGAGTTCCAGTTCGCTCTTCTTGCCGGCGTTGCAGAAGACCCCGACCGGCAGGAATTTCCCGCCGTCCACAATCGCCTGATTGCGGGCATTGAAATGGCAGTACGAAGGGGCCGACGCATCAGGTTTGCCGATATTCAGCGGAAATTCGTTTTCTTCCAGAATCACCTTGTTCGCGGCGTCAAGAATCTTGATTTTCAGAACACCTTTGCCGGAAAGGTCTTTCGGCAGTTGCAATTCCGTCCGGTCGCCGACGATAGGGGCCTGCATGGCATGACCGTTCCATTCGGCATAGGCGTAGAGTTTGCCGGGGGCGGCTTCATGCATGATCGTCTTGCCGCCATTGCTGAAAACCAGATCGATTTTCTGCCCCGGACGGGCCTGCGACATCGGGGCATTGGCCGGATAGACGGTCCAACTGCTTTCGGTTGGCGTGGCCGTCACGTCGTCAAACCACGCTTTGCCGACCATATTGCGATCCAGATAGAATGAGATGGTGGCTCCTGTCGCGTGTTCCGGAATTTTCAGGTTATTAATCTCGATCCGGGTCCAGTCGGCGGTTCCGCGAACGCCTTTCGGCTGGGCGCCGCCGCGCATCCATTTGCCGTCCGGTCCTACCAATTCCACACAAAAGCTGGCGCCGCGTCCGATCCTGGGATTATTGACGTCCTTAATATCCTCGCCGCGAACCATGGCACTGAAATTATAGGTTTTGCCGGGAATCACATTGATCCGCTGTCCGCCGAGCACATGGTATTGTTTCGGGTTGGTACGTTCATATACAAGACCTCGGGAAGCGACGGTTCCGGCGCCGTTCTCGACCCGGCTGCCGCCGCCCATCTTCCACCCCTTTTCGCCGTCGTCAAAATTGGGATTGACGATTGTTACCGGGGGTGTCTTTTCTTTCGTGCTCTTATGGTATTCGGCAATATTGATGGTCCCAGCGTGAAGGACCAACAGGGATATCGCGTATAAGCAGATGGCGAAACTGGTTTTCATAATTATCCTTTTTATTTAATAATTCTTAAAGCTCGAATATCTTGAATCTCAGCTTTGATCAATCATTCAGTTTTTCGGCGGAATGCCATGCGTGAATACCGCTTCGAAGGGAACGACACAGTGAAGAAATTCCAGCGGTTTGGCTTTGGCGATTTTTTTCAACAGGTCATTGGTCATCTGCCAGTAAAGCTCATCGGAGGGCGGATTCAACGGAATAAAATTATCGTAATTACCGGATTTGACGGGGGCATACGATACGATCTTGATTTTGTCGGCCAGCCCGCCAACCGCGATTTTCTCCAGCATCCCACCACATTCGAAATGCCAGCTCAGGATCACCTCCGGCAACGGGCAGCCGGGAAGAAGGGGCTGTTCAGAATAATAAAACGGTTTCTCGTAACCGGGACAGTCGATCCCGTATTTCGCCCGGATTTCCTGCCAGCGGCGAATGACGAACTCATGATATCCGGGCAGACGGGTGAAAAACTGCAAGGCGATCTTGCGATATCCCCGCGCCGCCAACTGCCCGACCGCGGAATCAATGGTATCAAGCGTACCGTATTCGCTCACGTGCACTGGCAAATCACCGGCGTAATGCCGGGCCAACGGAATAATCCCCGAACGGTACACCGCCCACGCCAGTTCCGGCGTCAGGGTCTGGTAACCGAAAATCAGGATATCGATCGGACAGGTTTTCCAGAAATCCGGGTCCCGTTTCAGCCGTTCGTTGTTCTGGTCGAGAAATATCGTATTGTAGTTTTCGTATTGCAGGCGATCGGTCATCCGGTTCAGGAGTTCCTGGGTTTCCCGGTTCGCGATGATTCTTTTGCAGAGCGCTCCGATCGCATAGTATTTCGGGCGCTTGCCGCCGTGGTAGTTGATGATGCTTCCCCGGGGACCGGAGGAGATGAAACCGGACGCGGAAAGAGGTTTCACGGCTTTGTTGATAGTTTGCATGGAGACATTGAATTCCTGCATCAGGGTACGCAGCGGCGGCAGTTTCTCCGCGTAATGCCCATCGACGATACGCTGTTTCAACTGCTCCGTAATAATGGTATGCTTGGTTTCAATCATATCCGTGCCCTGCATTCAGTGCTCTATATTTTGCTCTATAATAAATTATACAGCCCGGCGGCGAAAATGACAAGTATAGAGCACTGAAAATTTTCCGATTTTTACCGAAAATACGTTGCTGCAAGCAGGAATTTCATAAAAGTTTAAATTTTTCAAAACAAGGTTGCTTGACAAATCGGGAGAATGGTTGTATAATTTAATTATCCGTGTAATATTATGCGTGTAATTAAAAATTAATTCGGAGAATTCCAGGCTGATGCGGGTAACATTGAAAGAAATTGCGGATCGAGTCGGGGTATCGCGCCCGCTGGTGTCGTTCGTGCTGAACAACGCCAAGGGAAGCATGGCGATTTCCGCCGAGAAACGCCAGCGGATCATCGACGTGGCCCGCGAACTCGGCTATATCCCGAACCTGTCGGCCCAGGTGCTGTCCGGCAAGCCCTCGCGGACCATCGGACTGGTCAACGTGTGCGTAATCCAGTATTCGGTGGCGATCCAGATCAACCACTTCCTGAATTACGCGCCAAAGCTCGGTTATCAACTGTTGCTTGATCCGATCCCCCACCCGATGCGCGAGCTGGAGGTTTATCGCGAAAGCCTGCGCAACATCCTGTCGCGCAGTGTGGACGGCCTGATCTTCCTCGGTTCGCCGCCGCCCGAAATCCTGGAAATGGCCCGTATTCCCAACGTGATCGTGGGGCTTCCGCACGGCAGAAAAGACGCCGATGGCGTTTTCGATTTCACTACCGACCTGAAAGCCGGGGGATACCTGGCGGGCAAGCACCTGCTCGGTCACGAACATCGAAAAATCCTTCTGCTCTGCACCAATTATAATTCCGCCTACCTGAAACTGGAAGGACTGCAGCAAGCCTGGCGCGAAGCCGGTCTGCCCCTGGAAAACGTCCGCATGATCGAAGCCTTCATCGAACCCGCCGAGGAACGCGTTCTCACCTCTATTCGCGAGGGATTCACCTGCGGACTGATGAGCAATGACTTCATCGGAGCGCGGCTCATGCAATTCCTGAGCTTGAACGGCATCCGAGTGCCGGACGACTTCGCCCTGATCGGTTACGACGGCGATGCGTTCGCTTATCTCCTGAACCCGCCGCTGACCTCGGTGGCGTCCGCATTCGAGGACAACGCACGGATGGCGTTCGAACTGCTGATTTCCCGGATCGAACGCGGCGATGCGCAGAATATCGGACGCACGAGCCGGCTTTTGAAGCCGTCGCTATTCCTCGGCGGCAGTTGCGGATGTCCGTGGCCCCCCCCGGAGAAGCTTGTCCGCAAACGCGATATGCTGTTCCTGCGTGAAAACATGCCGGAACAGATGATTCCATACGATGACTGCATGAATTTATTGGACAATCCAGATAAATAATAAAGGAGACAAACAACCATGTTACAGAAGAAACAGATTTTCACACTTATTGAATTGCTGGTCGTAATCGCAATCATAGCCATACTGGCGGCAATGCTGCTGCCGGCGCTGAACAAAGCTCGCTCCAAAGCCCACACGATTTCCTGTACCGGAAACATGAAACAGTTCGGAATCATGTTCAGCGCATACAATCAGGATTATGACGGCTATTACATCCAGTGGTCACGCGAACCGACCAAATACACCACCTGGAACTGGGCGTTTGGAATCCGTGACTTGTACAAGCTCGACTCCAAAGTTTACAAATGTCCCGGTTCGGCCATGCTGACCAGTATCTACACCAACGGGTCCGAAGACGTGATATCGAAGCCGAACACCGCTTCCCGTTATTATTACATCGGGTATGGCTACAATTATTACCATATCGGCGGTGAATTCGGGGTAGACATCTGCCGTTCGGCAAAAGAAAGCGAAGTCAAAAATCCGTCCGCCAAGATCATGCTCGTCGATAGTTGGAACAACGGAACATCCGGGGTTTGTTCCGTGGACGACAAGGGCCTCGGCAATATGAACTTCCATGACCGCCACGAAGGTGGTGCCAACATCCTGTGGGCCGATTTCCACGCGAGTTTCGAAAAAGATTCACTGAACCGCCTGCAGCGCGCCCCGCACGAAGACGGCGGACGCAACCCCTATATGCAGCGCAAATAAACTCATATGCCCCCCATTGAAATAGAGATAACTGACAGAGGAATTATTCATCATGTGGAAATATTGTATCGCCGTGCTGGCGTTGTTGAACTGCGGCCTGCTTGTCGCGCAAACCGCGACCGATAACCCCGTCAAGCGGATGCTGGAGCTGGCCGAAATGGGCGATAAAGCCATTCCGCATCTGAGCGAGTGTGCGCCATTGCTGAAATCCGCCGACCCGGTGGAACGCATCGCCGCGATGAAAGTATTCATTTCGGCCAACACCCGCTATCCGTCGATCGTGCCGGACCTATTGAAAATAATCCAGTCACCCGGTTCCGGCACGCCGAATGAAGTCGTCTTCGGCACCGCCGTCACCGCATTGCTGACGGTTTGCGACGATGAAAATGTCTTCGTCAAGCTCCTCAAATCCCCAAACAAGCGGGTCCGCATGGCCATGAGCAGCGCACTTTTCGACAGTCCCCGGCTGACCCAGAAACTGCGCGAAATGCTGGACTGGCCCCTCCCCGACATCGCCGGCCCGGATAAATCGGTGGTGGTCAACGGCGGCTTCGAAACCAATGCCGACGCCCCTGCCGGATGGGCGTTCGCCCTGAAAGACGGCGCGACAGGGAACTGCGCCATCGACCGGAAAGTGGTCCGTGACGGCAAACAGTCATTGCGAATCGCCAAAACCAACGGCAAAGGATACATCGAACTGCGTTCCGCCAAACCCGTCGAAGTCCCGGCAAAAGCGTTCTGGTACTGGCGCGGCTACTACCGGGCCGACGACTGCACCGGTTCCTCCCTGCTCTTTTTCCGGCTCGAGGATGAGAAAGGAAATGTCAGCGCCCACGACGATGTTCCGCGGGCGGGTTGGGGCTGGCAAGGCCAGGCCTACCTGTTGAATTCTCCTCCCGGCGAATGGAACCGCCGGGTACTCGGCCTGCGCCCCGCCAAAGAAGCGCGTAAGCTCCACCTGATAGTTCGGATTTACGGCAATCCGGTGACGGTATGGCTCGATGACCTGAGCTTCCCCGCGCCTCCGTGGAAAATCAATGCCTCACCCCGGCTGCCCGAACCGCCCCGTTACACGCTGGAAGAAGCCAGAGCGATCATCGCCAAGCGTCCTGTCGCCAACGCCAGGCTTGAGAAAAATGCCGATGGCAAGGTCGAGCTGAAAATCAACGGCAAAACCGTTCCCCCGGTACTTTATTTCCCGTTCCAGCCCGGCTACGGTGACTTCAAAATGATGGAGGAAGCGGGAATTAAACTGCACAATGTCATCCTGAAAATCAATGACTTCGAGGGCATCGACCCACGCAATCCCTCGGAATTAACCGACGGTCCGGTCTGGCCCACCGCCGCCAATGACAATTACAACTTCAAGCCGTTGCTCAACGAAATCCGTGAATTCGTCCGGCGTTCGCCCGAATCCTACATGATCCTCGGCATCAACATCCACTGGCCCGCCGATTACGTAAAGAACAACCCCGACACCAAATGGCTCAACGCCCACGGCGAAGCCGGTTACGGCAACACCCTCTATATGATGGGATTTAAAAAAGAGGACCAAATCCCGCGCGGCAACACGCTGTGGCCGTCGCCCTATCTTGACAAACCGTTCGAAGACGTCGCAAAAATCACCCGGGCGTTCATTCGCGAATTGAAAAAGGAAGGACTGGACAAGGTCGTGGTGGGGGCTTTCGCCAGCGGCGGCCACGACGGACAATTCGAAGTCCTGCATCGCGATCACAGCGAAAACGCCACCCGCGTCTGGCGCCAATGGCTGAAAACCAGATACGGTTCCGACGCCGCCCTCCGCAAAACCTGGAACAACCCCTCCGTCACTCTGGCGAACGCCGCCGTACCTGTAAACCGTTACGAGAATTACGACCGCCGCAACGCATCCGCCCTGTATTCGCCGCAGACCGAACAGCCGGACCGGGATTACGCGGAGTACCGGCAGGAACGCACCTGGCGGATCAAGGAATACCTGGTCAAAACGATCAAGGATGAATTCAACAAACCGATGCTGGGGATCACCTGGCTGATGGGCGGTGCGCTGACCAAATACAGCAAACCCCTGTTGGAAAGCAAAGTCATCGACATCGTCGTAACCCAGCCCACCTATCAGAACCGCCGCCCCGGCATGCCCAACGGCGACGTCAACCCGTTCGAGTCGTTTCATGCGCACAACAAGCTGTGGGTACTGGAGATGGACCTGCGCTCCTGGCTCCGCGAAACCTATTACAACGAAATCGGTTCCATGAAAATCGGCACCCCGCTCTCGCCGGACGAATTCCGCAGTGCCAACCGCAAACTAACCGGGAACTTCCTGGCCGCGGGCAACGGCTGGTGGTACTTCGATATTTCCGAGAACGCCTTTTCCAATCCCGATATCATGCGGGAGATCAAAACCTCCGTCGATACCTTCCGGGAAGTCAACCGCCAACATCAGGCATTCCGTCCCGACGTGGCGGTCATCTCCAGCGCCAACACGCCGAACAGCGCCCGAATGACGATCAACCGTTTCCGCAACAGCCTGAGCTGGCTGCTCGGTTATCAGAGCAATGCGATTGCCGCCTCCGGCGTACCTTACGACAGTTATTTCTTCGAAGACCTGATCGCTTCGCCGCACAGCGACCGCTACAAAGTCTACATCTTCATGAATGCCTACGAACTGACACCGGCCGAACGGCAATTCATCGAAACGAAGCTGAAGCGCGACGGCAAAACCCTGGTCTGGCTGTACGCGCCCGGCTACCTGAACGGCAAATCACCCGCGGACGCTTCCGCCGTCAGCGCCGTCACCGGCATCAATACGAATATGGAACTCGACCCGAAGGAATTCGAGGTTCACCCCGCCGGGAACAAACACCCGCTGGCGCAAGGACTGCTGCCGCGTCAGGGCTATGGCGATTTATTCCGGCTGACCCAGGGGGCAAGCACGATGAAAGCGATTGAAGTGCCGCGCTTCACCGTGAATGATCCGCAAGCGGAAATCATCGCCCGTTACGCCGCCGACAACGCCCCGGCCATCGCGGTGAAAGAACTCCCCGGCTGGACTTCGGTATATGTAACCGCCAGCTCGGGATTAAGCCCGGAACTCCTGAACAACATCGCGAAACAGGCCGGAGCCTACCGCCTGTGTTCACCGAACATGGTGCAGGCAAGCATGAACGGTTCATTCCTGAGCGTTCACGCGGTCCGCGGCGGCGACGTGACGTTTACGCTGCCGTATCCGGCGCGCGTCACCGACGTGCACAGCGGCGAGGACATCCCGGTGAAAGACCGGGCGTTCACCCGGAACTTGAAAGCCGGTGAAAGCTGTTGGTTCCGCCTCGTCCCCTCCCCCGCAAATAAAAAATGATATTTTTTCGGGTGCTTTTCAGTTCAAAACCTGTGCATTTATTCAATTTAAGCGAGATATCCCGGAAAACTTTATTTGATCCGGTCTGGTTCGCCGTGTATATTGCCAAAGCTGTAACAGGAGGAAACAAGAATGAGATATAAAGACTTCGGCAAGACCGGTTTTAAAATTTCCGTACTCGGCTTCGGCTCCATGCGACTTCCGATCCCGGACCCGGCCGCCAGTGAAGGAGAAGTAGACCTCGAACCCGCCGTCGACCTGCTTTGCCAAGCGTTTGAAAAAGGGGTGAACTACGTTGATACCGCTTATATGTACTGCCACGCCCTCAGCGAAGTCGCCGTCGGCCGCGCCCTGAAACGCAATAACTGGCGCGAAAAAGTCCGGCTTTCCACCAAAATCCCATTGGGACAGGTCAAAGAAGTCGATGATTTTCGCCGTATTCTGGAGCACCAGCTCCAGAAACTCGACACCGATTACATTGATTTTTATCATCTGCACGGGATCGGGGAATCCGCCCTGGCGGGGCCGATCCGGGAATTCAAGATTTTCGAATCCGCCGCCAAGGCCCGCGACGAAGGACTGATTAAACACCTTTCTTTTTCGTTCCATGACAAACCGGAGGCCATGAAACCGCTGATCGATACCGGTGAATTCGCCTCGGTTCTCTGCCAGTACAATCTGCTCGACACCGCCAACGCCGACGCCATTTCCTATGCCGCGTCCAAAGGACTGGGCACGGTGGCGATGGGACCGGTCGGCGGCGGCAGGCTGGCGTTTTCCGAAGGGGTCTTTCAGGATGCGCTGGGGGGAACCATGACCACGCCGGAACTGGCCATGCGGTTTGTATTGAGCCACCCGGATCTTGATTGCGCGCTTTCCGGCATGGGGACTGCCGCCATGGTGAATGACAACATCCGGGTCGCCGAATCCGCCGCTCCGCTGTCAAAAGCCGAACTCGATGCGCTTGCCCAGATCCGTGAAAAATGCCGGAAATTAAGCGATCTTTACTGTACCGGATGCGGTTATTGCCGTCCGGAATGCCCCTGCGAAATCAATATTCCGGTGGCACTGGAGGCATTGATTTACTACAAGGTCTATCAGTTCCGCCAACATGCTTTCAACCGTTACCAACAGATCGGGAGCAGCCCGTGGACCACCGGCAAAACCGCCGGACACTGCGTCGAATGCGGCAAATGCGAAAGCAAATGCCCGCAAAATCTGCCGATTCGTAAATATCTGCGCGAAGCAAAAGAAATTTTTGAAGACGGAAAAGGAATCTGAAAAAAGGGCATATTGAACAAATCCGGCGGTATAAAATTAAACTCGGAGCGCAATTTGGGTTGAATCATACGCCGCCCGACCGTTCAATATGCCCCGGGGTGCCGTTGCGGACACGGCGCCGGGGAAAAGGAGATTGGTATTACAACCCGGCTTCGGCTTTGACCTGTACGCCGAGTCCCGCGACCTTCTGATAAAGCGTGGCGATTTGAAAATTGTTAGGATACGAAAAATGGCCTTGCGGAATATTCCACATTGTCTGAAAATTCTTCGCACCACTGTCTAATCGCGAGACAGCCCTGCCTGATTCGGCCATGGCGTCTTCTGGCTTCCGATCCGTTTAAATGTTTAAATCTTCTCGTTTTCACAGTGATTCAAACCGGTACCTATCGGTTACAGTAGTGCGCCTGCGCCGGATTTTCACCGGTCTTCCGTTTCATGACAGAATCCTATTCAGGGATAGGCTCTAAATATTTCAGAAGTTGAATTCATTCTGGATTTTGTCAGATGGGAATTGCTCCGCTTGGGCGAATTTCTTTTTGGATGCCTTGGATTTATATTGGTTCATTAGATGCTGGAGGTCTTTTTCGTTGCGTTTCAGATATTGCTCCATCTGATAGAGTTCATTTTGAAATGACTGACGAATTTCCTGTTCGAGTTTCTGACGTGTGGAAGACTTCTGGGTGGCAAATCCCCACACCGGAGATTTCTTCAAACGCCGCAGATCGGACTTCAAGTCCGTCGCGCTGAATTCCAGGTCGCTGATGATATCGGCCAGACAGGAACAGCTGATTGCGGGGCTTTCCGGATTCAACTCCAATTCGATACCGGTATGGATGGACCGCAGCCGTTCGACATCCTTTTCCTGATATGCCTCCTGGATGGATATCCAGAGGTACTTGTGCCTGGAATCGTGTTCACCGATACGGTCGGGATGATAACGAAGGCAAAGCTCGCGGTAAAGTCTTTTCAATTCGCCACCTTCATTTTTATCGGAGGACGGCTTGCTTCCGAACAAATCATTCAACCCGTGAAAAATATCTTTCAGCGGATCGTCATCATCGAAGATATCATCAAGTATATTTTCAAAATCACCGAGATC
The DNA here is from genome assembly GCA_937888615.1 of uncultured Lentisphaeria bacterium. Lineage (GTDB taxonomy): Bacteria > Verrucomicrobiota > Lentisphaeria > Victivallales > Victivallaceae > UBA5239. The sequence continues at coordinate 45,976 of CALABZ010000263.1, forward strand.
ATCAACATCGAAATCATCGTCGTCATCGAAGTTCTCATCCACCTCAAAATCATCATCGTCGTCGTCAGACTGCCAGGTCTCTTCCTCGCGGCGCATTTCCTCGATGAATTCCTGATACTCCTGGGCCAGAACGCCCCAGAAATCGAGTTCATCCGTAACCTTGGACTTCAAATGATAACAATAGCGGGCGCGGGACATGCCTTTTTCGTCGGCCATGTGAAAAATCAGTTGAATGCGGCTTTCCGTCAGATGGATCTTTTCCTGAAGTTCACGCTGACGGCTCATTTCCTGTCCGAAACGCTGCGCCAGATACTTTTGATATTCGGCAGTATCCCGTTCGTTGTACTGCCGTAACTGGCCTTCCAATTTTTCAAAAGACTTCTTTTTGCGGCGGTAAGCCGCCAACAGGCGTTTTTTGATTTTCGCCGTATCCAGCGGGATCAAATCCCGGCAACGTACGGACGCCGGGCGAGTTGTTTTTCGATGTTGTTTCCTTGCCATAATTTCCACGAATCATTAATTCCGGATAATATAAACTCCTGCGCTGTTTTTTCAATCAAAGAAAAACTGAATTTTCAGCCGATCGCAAACAAGTATTTCGTTTTAATAAAACTGACGATCTGCAAAAATTCTATGTATTGACATTTTCAATGGTCTCTGGTATCACGGGAGAAATGATCAACATGATTGTCAAAGTTTTTTCAAAGCATTCATTGAAAGAAGATACCCCGATCTCATGGATATAGCCTATTGGAAAAGAGCGCTGGAGCGCGGTCCAATCCTTGCG
>CALABZ010000264.1 GCA_937888615.1 uncultured Lentisphaeria bacterium
TCATCCCGCGCGTCATACGGAGCCCTCGGCAAGATGACCACCAGCGCCGCCGCCAATACAACCAGCGTCAGCAGGACCGGACGGAACCGCTTCCTGCGGACAAATTCACCGAACAACAGCGCGGCAAAGATGAAAATCGGGTAGAGCATCGCCGTCCGGTAACGTCCGCTGGTCACGGTGATCACCTGAAGCAGCCAGAAGCTGACCAGCCACCAGACCGCATGGCGGTACTCCATAAGCTTGCGCCAACAAGCCAGCACACAGATGAAACCCGACAGGCCGAGTATCCCCACCACCATAAACGACCAGGCGGTATAGCGTTGAAATGCCGTAAAATAGCGGATTGATTCCGCGTCCGCTCCCGCAATCAGCTCCCGCCAGTTCCAGACCAGGACGGCTTTGCGCAGGCAAAGGCGGATAAATGTCAACGGATTGTCCCGAATAAAACGAAACGCATTCCGGGTATATATACGGTCCATGCCGCAACCCAGCTTTTCCGCCTCGTTCGCCGTTGTCCGGGTCAGGTACTCCCAGTCGGGACCGGGCCGGACATTACAGGTGCCGTCCGCCTCGATATTGTTGCCGAGGTAGAAATTGAGTCCGCCGTTTTTCTGGATCGGCACGAAACGCCCCTCCAGATAAGAATTATACCCCACCACCGGCGCGATAAAGATCAGGCTCCCCAATAGAAACATCAACGCCGGGCGCGGCTTCCAGCGCGGAATCAGTGCCAGCATCAGGAGTTCCCCGGCAATGAACACAAGCGTTCCCGGATGGGTGATCGCCGCCAGTCCTGCCATGATTCCACCCGCCAAATAATACCTTCGACGCAGCAGGAACCACGACAGAGCCAACAGCGGCAGCAGCAGTACCTCGCTGGTCAATTCCGCCTGATAATAAATCAACGGCGGATAAATCAGCACGATTCCGGCAAAGATCAACGCGGTAAGCCCCGGCCGCCGCCATTGCCCGCGGCACAGCTCGAAATAAACCGGCACCGCCCCGGCCAATCCGACCAGCAATTGAATGAACCGGACCCAGATAAAATCATAACCGGTCAGCCAATAAAGAAAAGCCAAAAAATACGGATACAGCGGCGCATGGATTTGAACTGTTCGCCATAGCCATTGGCCGCCGATGATCTGGCGGGCCCACTGATCATACTCGGCAACATCCGGCCCCATCGGATGGCTGAACAACGGCGAAGCGCTGAATTGCCAGAGATAAAGCAATCGCCAGAGAATACCGACGATCACCGCCCCGATCAGGATCAGGAATGTTTTCTTTGATTTATTCATCAGATTTCACGTTTTTTACAATTATTAGTACAAATTACATGTTGACAAAAAAAATTCAATGTCTATATTTAAAGATTAACCGAAGGAAGATAACGAATATGGTAGAAAAAAATGTGAAAATCATGAATTCGGCAGGGATTCATTGCCGGCCGTCCAGTGTGATTCTGAATAAAATTCAGGAATATCCCAATCACACTTTTTATATTATCGCCCCGGGTCGTCCGGAAACCGAACTGAACAGCATTCTCGGCCTGATCGCCATGGGATTGCATCAGGGTGACAATGTAACGATAAAAGTTTCCGGGGAAAACGAGGAAAAGGCTCTCGAAGAAGCCGCCACGCTTTTCGCCACGGAATTCGATTTCCCGCCGCGCGTCTGAGGCCCCGCCGTTCACCGGTGGTCCTCGTCGGAAATCTCCGGCGAAGACTGCTCCGGTTTGGCCGCGCTGAGGGCGATGCCGGCGCCGATCATCGTGGCAATCAATGAACTCCCCCCATAGCTCAATACCGGCAAAGTCAACCCGGTCGGCGGCAGAATCGTCACATTGACACTGATATGCAGAAGCGCCTGTACCGCCACCAGACATCCGAACGCAGCCACGAAAATTCGACGCTCCGGCGTTTCCGCCTGCATGGAAAGCCTGATAAACGCAAAAACCAACAGCCCAAAGATCAGAATAATCGGCATCCCTCCAATCACCCCCAGCGATTCCACGATCGAGGCGAACACCGAATCGCTGTGCGGCAACGGCAGGTAACAATTGGCCCAGACCGCTTTGCCCCAACTCATTCCGGATACCCCGCCACGGGCCAGCGTATATTGAAACTGCAGGACATGCCAGCCGCTCCCCCCTGGGTCCAGTTGCGGCCAGATGAACCCTTCAAAACGCCGCATGACATAAGGAGTGGTTCTCAGAATATAAAACAGGCCGGGCGCTATCGCAACAGGCAGCGCCAGCAACGGCCAGAATGTCCCGCCGCTCAACCAATACACAATGACGAAACCCGCCAGGTATACCGCCGCCGTCCCGAAATCCGGCTGCAGCAGTATCGGAACCACCCAGCCCAGTGTCAGCGCCAGCATAACGCCGAAACGTTTGAGCCCGTTCTGGTGCCGGATTCCGAAGATGCACAGCGACAGCAGAAAAAATGGTTTGGCCAATTCCGAGGGCTGAACCATGAAATATCCGAAAGAATACCACCCTTTCATGCCGTTCACCTGAACTCCCAGCGGAAAAACCAGCAGCAGGACCAGAAAAGCCACCACCCCCATGATCTCGGCCTGTTCCCGGTAAAAACGGAACGGAATTCGGGCGCAACCGATCAGCAGTCCCAATCCAAGCAGCAACCACAGGAATTGCCGCGTCACAAAATAAAATGGTGCGGGCCCCAGCAGCGTGGCATTGTAAATAGCCATACACCCCCACAGTCCCAGCAGGAAAAGCAGTCCGGCGATAATCAGCGTCCAATTAAAATATATGACCGTCTTCAAGGTTCGTCCTCCACCAATTCGCTCAGGGCAACATTCAACTTCACATCGTCGCCCGGGATAGCCGGAACCAACAGTTTCCAGGTACCGGTAATCCAGTTGCGGCGGCGGTCCAGCATCACTTCATATTCGCCCGGTGTACCGGCCAGCTCCACATCATATTCCCTTTCCGCCCCGCTGACGCCGTACATGACGTCGCGGCGGTAGCCGATCTCCCCGATCAGGCGCCGGATTTCCGGGTAATCAACCACCAGACGTTCTTCGCGCGGGATCACCTGCAGTTCGGGGTAACGGTGCAGCAGTTGTTCCAACCCCAACAGTTGGTTCGGCGAAAGATTTGCCTTCAGGAGCCAGCTCGAACGGTCGATGGTTTCCGGTTCACAATCCGGCACAATATCACGTACTTTTCGTATCATGGCATCGTTGGCGATATCTCCGGACGGCGGATTGAGCAGGAACAAGTCGTAATATTTTTCGGTCCACGCCAGCACCACCCCGTTCCGGTCCAGAATCCGGCCTCGCGGCGCCTGAAATGTCCCGTGCCGCAGTGCCAGTCGATTTCCCAGCTCCAGATAGCGTTCGCACTGAACAACCGAATAATATAATAATGCCCCGGCAGTCATGCCCCCCCATGCAAGCAAAACTGCTGATAACACCAAGAGCCGGAATTTAAATGATTTCATCATGAAAATAAAAAATAGCATAACTCTGTTCATTTTCAATACAAACTACTTGATTTTTCCTCAATTGCCATTACCTTTTATGATTATTAATTTTTTTATAGGGATAAATAATGCTGATTCGAGTCAATGATCCGCGCTTAAGCCGCATATCCCCGGAACGCCTCAAAGACTCAGCCCGAACCTAAATCACGGGACGCAATTTCATCCGTGAAATCAGCCCCTCAACATTCTGGAGAATCTGAAATGAAAGCACTGGTAAAAACAGCCCCTGAACCCGGCCTGACCTTGGCCGACGTTCCGATGCCCGAATACGGCATTAATGATGTACTGATCAAAATCAGTAAAACCGCCATCTGCGGCACCGACGTCCACATCTACAACTGGGACGCCTGGTCGCAGCAGACCATCAAAACCCCGATGGTGATCGGCCATGAATTCGTCGGTCACGTGGCCGCGATCGGCAGCAACGTCCACGACGTCAAGATCGGCGAACTGGTCAGCGGCGAAGGCCATCTCGTCTGCGGCCGCTGTCGCAACTGTCTGGCCGGACGCCGCCACCTCTGCAACGCCACCAGCGGCGTCGGCGTCAACCGTACCGGTGCTTTCGCCGAATATCTGGTGATCCCGGTCACCAATATCTGGCATTGCAACCCGGCCATCCCGACCGACATCATCTCCTGTTTCGATCCGCTGGGCAACGCCACCCATACGGCGCTGTCTTTCGATTTGCTCGGCGAAGATGTCCTGATCACGGGCGCTGGTCCTATCGGCATCATGGCCGCGGCCATCGCCCGCCACGCCGGTGCCCGCTATGTCGTCATCACCGATGTGAATCCTGACCGCCTGGCGCTGGCCGAAAAAGTCGGCGTCACCCGTGCTGTTAATTCAGCCAGGGAAGACCTCCGCGCCGTCATGAAAGAGCAGGATATGAAGGAAGGCTTCGATGTCGGGCTGGAAATGTCCGGCAACGCGGGAGCCTTGAACGGCATGATCGACGTCATGTGCCACGGCGGCAAAATCGCCCTGCTCGGAATTCTGCCGCCGCAAGCCGCGGTAGACTGGAATAAGATCATTTTCAACGGCCTGACCCTGAAAGGCATCTACGGCCGCGAAATGTTTGAAACCTGGTACAAAATGACCGCCATGATCGAATCCGGCCTCGACATCAGCCCGGTGATCACCCACCGTTTCCCTTATACCGAATACGAACAAGGCTTCGAAGCCATGCGTTCCGGCAGGTCCGGCAAAGTCATCTTGAACTGGGAGGAATAATCATGTACGGCAAATTCAAAGAATACCTGACCACTCAACTCGAAACTCTGAAAGGCGAAGGCCTTTATAAAAACGAACGGATTATCACCAGTCCCCAGAACGCCAGAATCAGCGTCACCGGCGGCCGCAGCGTGCTGAACATGTGCGCCAACAATTACCTCGGACTCGCCGATCACCCCGAAATCGTTAAAGCAGCCCAGGCCGGGATGGACCGCCGTGGTTACGGCCTCTCCTCCGTCCGCTTCATCTGCGGCACCCAGGATATCCATAAAGAGCTGGAAAACAAACTTTCCTCCTTCCTCGGCACCGAGGACACCATTCTCTACAGTTCCTGTTTCGACGCCAACGGCGGGCTCTTCGAAACTCTGCTCGGCCCGGAAGACGCCATCATCAGCGACGCCCTCAATCACGCCAGCATCATCGACGGCGTCCGCCTCTGCAAGGCCCAACGCCTGCGTTACAAGAATAATGACATGGCAGATCTCAAAGCTCAACTGCAGGCCGCCTCCGGGGCTCGCTTCCGCCTGATCGCCACCGATGGGGTATTCTCGATGGACGGCTATATTGCCAACCTTCAGGGTATCTGCGACCTGGCCGACAAATACAATGCCATGGTTATGGTCGATGATTCCCACGCGGTCGGCTTCGTCGGTCAAAACGGTCGCGGCACCCCCGAATACTGCGGCGTTATGGGCCGGGTGGATATCATCACCGGCACGCTCGGCAAAGCCCTCGGCGGCGCCAGCGGCGGTTATACCAGCGGACGGCGCGAAATCATCGACATGCTGCGCCAGCGTTCACGCCCGTACCTGTTCAGCAACACGGTTCCGCCGGCGGTCGTCTGCGCCTCACTGAAGGCGCTTGAGCTGGTGGCCGACTCTTCTGAACTCCGCGAAAAACTCGTTGCCAACACCGCTTATTTCCGCGAACAGATGACTGCGGCCGGCTTCACCATCAAACCCGGCACTCATCCGATCGTTCCGGTCATGCTTGGCGATGCGGTACTGGCTCAGAAAATGGCCGCCGTCCTGCTCGAAAAAGGGGTTTATGTGACCGGCTTCTGTTACCCGGTGGTGCCGAAGGGCGAAGCTCGCATCCGCACCCAGATATCGGCGGCTCACAGCCGGGAGGATTTGGACTATGCAATTCGCGCGTTCAAGGAAGTTCGCGCGGAGCTCCAATAATCCCGACTGTTCAATGAAGTCAAAACCTGCTTGCCGCCAGTGAAATATACCGGGGGCAAGCATTTTTTTAAAAATTTTCCATTTTTTTCTTGTTTTCACAAACTATTCAACATAAACAAATTACAGAAGCAGTGAAGCGTAAAAATGTCATAAGTTGTTAGATTTTACCTAAAAAGTGAGATTTTACAGTTGTTTAATTAAAAAATGCGATTATAATATAAGTAGTTCCAAACCCTAACCCCTGAGGAGGGAAAGATGAAACACAGTTTTTATGACGTCAAAGCGAAGAAAAAGGTCGATGCCGAAGTCACCGAAAAAGTAACTTATGGCAAAAAGGGCAACGAACGTTATGCTTTCAAAGGCAAAACCAAAGACGGTCGCAGCCTCACCGCTTTTGTCAGCAAAAGCGTATGGGACAAAGCCAAAGTCTGATTACTCAATTTGGAATTGTTCTGAATACTCTCGAACTTTGCGGTTCGAGAGTATTTTTTTAAAGACATTATGCGAAAAATCATTTTTTCCCTCATCGTCATCCTATTATTAACGGCAGTCTCTCCCCTGCTCTTCGCCGCCGAGCGGGTCGTTTCCCTGAGTCCGAATCTCACCGAAATCATTTACAACCTGGGCCGAGGCGAAGTATTGGTCGGACGCAGCAGCGCCTGCGATTATCCGCCCGAGGTCAAAAAATTGCCGGTTGCCGGCGATTACGGTCGGGTTTTCGCCGAACCTTTGCTGGCGCTCAAACCGACGCTGGTCGTCACCGAAAAAACCTGGAATGACTCCATTGCCCAAAACCTGCGAAAATTCAATATCCGCCATCTGGTATTTTCCAATGACACGCTGGAAGACTATCTAACCGCCACCGCCGAACTCGGCAAAGAGCTCAAAGCCGATGCACGGGCCACTGAAATAATTTGCCAGACCCGAAATGAACTCAAGTGGCTGGAAGCGGAAACCAAAGGAATTCCGGAAGAAAAACGTCCCCGCGTCCTGGTGGTCATTGGGGAAACTCCGGTTTTCACCGCCGGTCGAAAAAGTTTCATCAACGACATGATTGAGCTTGCCGGCGGACGTAATATCGCCGCGTCACAAAACCAGCGCTATTTCGCCTGTTCACTGGAGTGGGTCATCGAACAACAACCGGAAATCCTGATCATGCCGGGAGCCTCGCCGGAGAAAGTCCGCGCATTCACCAGCCGTGCCGCAATAAAAGATTTGCCGGCGGTGAAAAATAACCGGATATTGACCGATATTGATGAAGCGGCGCTGTACCGCCTCGGTCCACGCACGCTGGACGGCATCCGGGTGCTCAAACAGTATTTCAGCGGGAAGTCGTCCGCCGGACGTACTCAAAAATAAAAATCGTCGCCGCCTGGGCCGCGTTCAGCGATTCGAAATGACCGGGCATCGGAATAGTGACGGGAATCGACTCCGCCAGTTCGGAAACGCCGTGGGCTTCACTGCCGATGATCACCGCCGAGCGTTCATACAAACCTTTGGCGGTAAAACAGCTCTCCCCCTCGTGCGGATCGGTCCTGAAAAATTTCAGGAATCCATTTTTCACCAAAAATGCTTTCAGCGCGTAGAGATCGGGAAACTTTCGTAAATTCATCGTGAACTGTGCGGCCATCGCCGCGCGGACGGTTTTATCGCCGAAAGGATCGGCGGAGCCTTCCGTATACCAGATTTCTTTTAATCCGGCGGCCTTGGCGGTCCGCAGGATCGTGCCAAAGTTCCCGGGATCCCCTACCCGGTCCAGAACCAGTGCGAACGGATCAAGGATCGGAGCGTCCTCCGGTGGCGGTTCGGGATGCCGGGCCACCAGCAGAATGCCTTGGGAATTTTCGGTGGTTCCGAGTTTGTCGAATTTGAATCCGGGAATAGCAACGGCATCGGGATAATGCTCCTGCAACTCCTCGCGACAAACAGTAAATTCAATCAGTTCCGGGGATGAGGCAAACACTTCGCCGCAACACCGCCGTCCCTCGCAAAGGCACAACCCGGTCTTTTTCCGTCCATGACGCGTATACAGAGACTTGATCAATGCCTCGCGGGCTTTGCTCAATTCACCGGACATGGCAGTTTATCCGGCGGTGGGAGCCGGGACCGGAGTTTTCACTTTGCCGAGGAGGTAGCGGGCCTGCATCTGCCACAGACTGGTACCCGCGGTCATCGGAGAGCTCAATACCCGTTTCAGGCATTTATCGGCTTCAGTGTCTTTTTTCAGGTCGAGGTAAAGACGACCAGCGGAATAATTGGCTTCGCTGCGGACATCTTCACTTACCGGGGCACTGCCGATCCGGTCGAACGCCTTGGCGGCGGCTTCGGTATTGCCTTTAAGTTCATTGACATAGGCCATATCCAATTCACAGCGCCAACGGGTTTCGGCGGAAATTTCACTGACCAGCAGGTCTTCATAAGCCTTCAAGGCTTCGTCGTATTTCTTCTCATCGGTGTACATGCGAATCAGACGCTGGCGGGCGCGAACGGCGGCCGGATGATTGGGATACTGCGCGATGGCCTGAACCAGTTCCTGCTCGGTTTTCGCAACGCCGAGGGCGGAAATCGCTTTGCTGTCCATCTGTTTATACCAATAAGTGCCGATGCCGTAACACGCCACGATCAGGACGATCACGACCCCGCCGGTCACCAGCCATTTCCAACGTTCATGCACAAACATTTCAAAACGTTCAAAATCATCGAACAGTTCTTTCGCTTCCTGATTCTTCAATTTTAATTTCGTCATATTTCAATCCATGCTTAATTGATTATTTTCATTTGAAAGTTTTTTTAATGTAATATCGTTTGGCGGTAAATCAATCGTATTTTTTCTTTTATCGCTTTTTTTTTGCATAAATCATGATAAATTGAGAAGACGGAATTAAAAAAAACGACTGCAAAACTTTTACAGGGATTAAAGGAGGATGTCATTTAAATGAGTAACTACGTTTCAGTCAGAAAGGTATTCGGCATCAGTTGGCAGCGGATGAAAGACATTCTGTTCCACCCTTTCAGCCTCGGCAAATGGTTTGTCCTCGGATTCTGCGCCTGGGTCATCTCGCTGGGGGGACAAAGCGGGGGTACGGGCACCAACTTCAACCAGTCATTCAGACACACCTCCAGACACGGCGGCGGCGATGCCATCTCAAGTTTCTGGACCCACTTGGATCAAACGCTCAACGGCAGCAATGGAACATTTACCAGTCGTGCTGCGGAAACATTCAATATTTCCCCCTCGGTTATCGGTATTATCATCGTCGTCGTTATCGCAGGGATCCTGCTTGTGCTTGCCCTGACCCTGCTATTCACCTGGCTGCGTTTCCGTTTTGAGTTCATTTTTCTCGACAACCTGGTGTTCAACCAAACAAATATCGTCGCCCCCTGGAAACAATTCAAACCATACGCAAATTCCGTCTGGGGCTACTACTGGTTGATCGTAGTGGCAGTAACAATTATCAATTTATTCCTGTCCATTCCGCTCCTGCTCGGTGGCTGGCAATGGCTGAAACGTTGTGCGGCGGCTCATGATTTGATCATGCCGACCGGCGGAGAAATCAGTTCCCTGATTTTCCTCGGTTTGATCATATTATTGTTGAATCTGGCATTCTGGATCTGGCATTTTTTCATGGTGAATTTCCAGATCCCGTTGATGTACCGGAAGCAAATGCTGTTCAAGGAAAGCGCAGTCGCGCTCTGGCAAATAGTTAAGGATAACCTCGGAACGTTTTTCCGGTTCTGGTTGCTCTGTATCCTGATTGATATTGTATTTATCCTCGTTCTCACGATCGGCGGAGTATTGACCTGCTGTATTCTTTTCCTCCTGCTGATTATCCCGGTGATAAACACGACTATACTACTGCCGTACCTGGCGTTCAAACGTTATTTTGGGGTCGATCTGCTGGCGGCGCTAGCGCCTGAACTGAGTCCATATCCTGTGCCTGAAGTCGTACCGGAAATCACCCCGGAAGAAGGAACAAACGAACAAGCCGGCAATGCCTGATTATCCGATCCATGCCGTCGTCGCCGATTTTCTGGCAAAGCTGGAGAATCATTCGCGCTGTATCGTCTCCGCGGCGCCCGGTGCGGGTAAAACCACCGTCCTGCCGCTGAAATTGCTGTCTGCTCCATGGCGGGGCGACGGCAAAATTCTGGTTTTGGAACCCCGACGACTGGCGGTCTATGCGGCGGCGTGCCGCCTGGCCGAAAACCTCGGCGAAAATGTCGGAGAAACCGTCGGCTACCGGATGCGTCTGGAAAATTGCGTCGGTCCGCGTACCCGGATTGAACTCGTAACCGAAGGGATTCTCACCCGGATGCTGCAGGACGGCCCGGAGTTAAACGGCGTTTCCGCCGTCATTTTCGATGAATTCCACGAGCGGACCATCCACGGGGACACCGCGCTGGCGCTGGCATTGGACAGCCAGAACAACCTGCGCCCTGACCTGAAAATCATCATCATGAGCGCCACCCTCGATGTTCAACGATTGAGCGAAGCGCTCAACGCGCCCGCCATTGTATCCGAGGGACGCAGTTTTCCGGTGGAGATATTTTACCGCGAAACCTCCTCGTCCCTGTCCATGCCGGAACAAACCGCCGGGGTCATTCAGCGGGCATTGGAGGCACGGCCGGGAAGCCTGCTGGCATTTCTGCCGGGCGAAGGACCGATCCGCCGCACCGCCGAACTGCTGCGCGGAAACCTTTCCGCCGATGTCGAACTGCATGAACTTTACGGGCGTCTCGACAAAGAACTTCAACGGCGGGCAATCGCGCCCGCCCCGTCGGGCAAACGGAAAATCGTGCTCGCTACCTCCATCGCCGAAACGTCGCTGACCATCGAAGGCGTAAAAATCGTCGTGGACAGCGGCTTGACCCGCAGTCAGACTTTTTCACCGGTCAACGGGTTGAGCAAGCTCGAAACCGTTCCGATTTCGCTGGCCTCGGCGGAACAGCGCCGGGGTCGCGCCGGGCGCATCGAACCGGGCGTCTGTTATCGTCTCTGGACCCAGGCCGAAGAAAAACGGATGTTGGAATTCACCGAACCCGAAATCCTGCACAGTGACCTCGCCCCGCTGGCACTTGAGCTCGCCGCCTGGGGCATTCAAGACCCGAATGAATTATTCTGGCTCGACCCGCCTCCGCAGGGACTCTGGCGGCAGGCGGTCCGGTTCCTGACCGAACTGGGAGCCCTCACCTCCGAGGGACGACTGACGGACACCGGCAGAAATATTCTGAAAACCGGACTGGAGCCGAGATCGGAAGAGCGTCGTGTAGGGAAAGAGTGTAGAT
>CALABZ010000265.1 GCA_937888615.1 uncultured Lentisphaeria bacterium
GACAAGATATCGGCTTTTGAAAACGAAAAAGGTGCCAATCTGCCACCTTTTTGAGCTTTTTGAGGATAAAATGGTGGGCGTAACTGGGCTCGAACCAGTGACCTCAACGATGTCAACGTTGCGCTCTAGCCAACTGAGCTATACGCCCTAAAGGTCATTGAAGAGTTTAAATATACTCCATTCAATTCAATTGTCAAACTGAAAATTATCAAATTTCAGAAAAATAACCGTTTTTTCGACCTTTTCATAGTCCAATGCCGAATGGATGCGCCTGGTATTGTAGAAGTCGACATAACTCTGTACCCCAAGGCGTAACTGCGGCAGTGAAACATATTCTTTGATCTTGATGTCCTCGTATTTCAAGGCCCACCAGAAATCCATTCGTCAAAACCATGACGGTACAAAAAGACGGGAATATCATAATTGAGTTCATGGACGGGAAGAAAAGTACGTCCAACTTAAAGAGTGGCTGCCCCGCAAGGATTTGAACCTCGACAAAATGAACCAGAATCACTTGTGCTACCATTACACCACGGGGCATCCTGGTTTGTTGAGACATAAAATACTCGTTCTATCGTGAAATTCAAACCGTTATTTTATTTTTTTTGACGCATTTCTGCGTTCGGACGGCAATTTCATGATGGCAACGGCGGGTAGCATCGGCTTTCGGATACGGCTGTTTTCGCGCTTTTTCGCAAGTTGCCCTTGTCTTGCGCTCTTCCAATCGGTATATTAACAGAATTCATTTTAATTTTTCTTGAGGCCTCTATGGAAATAATGCTACAGCATGAAGATGTGTTCGTCAAACGTTCCGAAAACCGCCTGGTCATCGGAAATTCCCGGATCGTCCGGGAATTCGACCTGTCCATGGGCGCACCCCGGACCATCTCGCTTCGGGACGCCGCCGGGCGCCAATTCGCCGCACCCGACAAACATTTCGCCGATTTATCATTCATCGGACTTCATACCGCCGACAATCCCGATACGCCATGGCGCCTCGACGACATTTCCGCCGAAGCCGTTGCCGGTGACATTTTCGACTCCGCCCGCGTCCGGGTGGAGTTGTCCATGACCGAGCCGATCGGGCAGACCTCCTATCGCCGCGAGTACCTGATTTACCCCGGGCTGGCCGCTATCGCCGTCCAAAATGCCGTTCGCAGTCCGGTCATGCCGAACATTTACTGGACCGAACGCGGCATCTACCGGGAGCAGCAGCGCCTCTATCAGACCCGTCAGACGGAGAGTTGTGCGGACGGCATTGCCTGCGCCGAGGGATTTCGAGCGGCATTCACGGCGGAATTCTCAGGCATCACCGACTATACCGACGAGCTGGTCAAACTCCATCGGGCCGACGCCAAAAAGCTCCATGGCAATATTCTGTGCTGTGAAAACCACGATGAAGCCGGTTTTCTCTATCTGCAGGAGGCTCCTCCGAGCGGCGAACGGCGCGATTTCGAAGGGCACGACTTCCGGCTTGACGGGAACGAGATTTATTCCTGCAACTGGGGCATTCACCCAGCCGAATTCAATCCGGAAACCGCATTTCAAGGCTACCGCCATGTATTGATGGTTTACAGCAGTGCCGCGGAACGCGACGCCCTGTTGAAACAATACTTGAAAAGGCGCTTCCCCGTCAACCCGCAGGAAAATTACTCGGTCATGGTCAATCCGTGGGGCTGCGGCTGTTTCCCGAAACTGGTCAGCGAAGAATTTCTGCTGGACGAACTGAAAGCCGCCGGTGAAGTCGGCGCCACTCATTATCAGATCGACGACGCCTGGCAGGAAGGGGGTTCGCTGGGTGAGCTGACCGGCAAAAACCGTAAAATCACGCCGCGGTTCTGGGAAATCTCGCAGGAACGGCTCCGGGGATCGTTCGACCGGATCATCGCCGCAGCCGCCGAGAACGGGATTGAGCCCGGGCTCTGGATGGCCCCGTCGAGCAACTGCGAATACCGCGACTGGGAGGATTTCGCCCGGATCGTGCTGAATTTCCACCGCAAATACGGGTTCCGCATGTTCAAGATCGAGGCGGAACAGAACCTGCGTCAAATGCTCGAGCTGGTACGCCGTGAAACCGCCGGCGATGTTTATTTCAACCTCGACACCACCAACGGCCAGCGTCCCGGCTACTTCCATTTCCTTGAGTACGGCAACATTTTCCTGGAAAACCGTTACGTCTGTCACACCTGGGGCGTGGGTTATCACCCGGAAAAGACCTTGCGTTCCCTGTGGCGCCTGGCCCGCTTCATGCGCCCGCACATGCTCCAGATCGAAGTACCGAGTCCGGAAGACATCAATCCCGATTTCTACAAAGACAAGCCGTGGCCGAAGCCGGATTCCTATCCGGTGGAATACTGGGCGGGAATCGCCCTGTTCGCCAACCCGCTGCTGTGGTTTGCGCCGTCGCGCCTGTCCGAAGAGCTCCGGGGGCGGATCAGGAGCATGATGGAGTTGCACATGCGGTACCGGGAACGGATTTTCGCCGGCGAAATATTCCCGGTGGGGGCCGAACCGGACGGCATGGCGATTACCGGGTTCCAATCGCACAATTTCGAGGACGGAACGGGCATGGCGGTGTTTTACCGGGAGCTGGGGAGTTCGGCGGACAGCGCGGTCTTGAAGCTCAACTACCTGCCTGAAAAAACCGAATGGCGCTGCGTCTACGGCAATGCCGGGGCTGCGGTTACGGCTAAAGGGCCGGGCAAAATTGAGGTGCGTATCCCCGACAGGCCCGGATTTGCGCTGTTCACTTATTGAACCAGCGTCGGGACGGTTTGTCAATTTGTCCTGTATCGTGGATTGAAAAAGGTAAAAAAAGCCTGAACCCAAGAAAAATTCGTCTTTTTTTCAATATTGACAGAGAAATTTTCGCGAAACAGGGTTACATTATGGCTTTCATATGGAAATTAAAAAATATTCCGAAATGGATATAGGAAAAAGAAGGCAGAAAAATGGGAAATCTGAAAAAGAAACGTCGCAAGAAGATCGCAAAACATAAACGCCGCAAGCAGTTGAAGGCGATGCGTCACAAGAAGAAGTAATTCTTTCGTGCGATAATTTGCGACCCTCCTGTTTTGTGCGTCAGAACACGGAGGGTTTATTTTTTCGGGAGCGTGTTTCATGAGAATATTGGCGATACTGCTGGTTCTGGGAACCGGCCTGACTACTCTGGCGGGGACGGGACCGGCCAGTGACAGCACTCCTGACGGAATGCCGTCCATCGAACCCCTGAACGTCGATTCGGCCAAAATCGGTTCGATGGTCGATTTCCTTATGGCCCTGCAGGAAAAAGACGATGCCCAGGCGGCGGAACTGCTGCTGAAAGTGTTGAAATACGATCCAAACGCGGAAATGCCGCTGTTGTTGCTGCTGAAGAAATGTTCCACGCCCGAAATTCTCAAAAAAATTGAACCCGGCCTCATTCAACTGGCCCGGACGAATCCCAGTGCCCTGAAACTGAACCTCGCGGTGCTGTTGTTCGGCAAAACCCATACGCCGGCCAAAGAGCTGGCAGACATGGGGTTGGCCGCAGTCCAAACGGTTCAAACTCCTGAAAAACTCTCCCAGCCGGACCAGATCGTACTGGCCAAGCTGGCCGAAGTCGCCGCCGGTTTCCTCGTTCAGGAGAAACGGTATGGAGATGCCGAACAGATTTTCGAAAAACTCATCCAGAGCGAGGCGATCCGCCGCGATATTCAGTTTATCCAGGCCGCGGCCGGGTTTTACGGCATGGTCCTCGAGTCCGGCCGCCTGAACGAAGAACAACTCAAACTTTACCGCGAGCGCCGCGAACAACTGCTCCAGTTGACCGAAAAATACTTCAAAGCCCCGAAAACGCTGTCCCTGATCCTTCAAACCGCAATGGTCTATCAAAATCTGGGGGCCTACCCCCAGGCAATCCGCCTGATCCGCTTTCAACTGCTGAAAATGCCGAAAAATCAGGTTCTTCAGGAACGGCTCGGCAACCTGTTGTTTATTTCCGGGGACATCGACGAAGCGCTGCGGGTCCGCCGCGAACTGGCGCAACGCTACCCGGAAATTCGGAACTACCAGAACGCTTATGCCGAAACATTACTGCACAGCGGCAAAATCAATGACGCCATCGCCGAACTCGAAACCATGAGCAAAGCCCAACCGACCGATCCCTACCTCCGCTACATGCTCGGGCTGGCGTATTATTACGGCGGACGCTACCGCGAGGCCATCGACTTCCTGAAAGAGTTCAAGAATTACTCCGCGCTGCGGATACTGGTCGGCTCCTACTCCAACCTCGGCGACTACGACGAGGCGCTCCGGCTGCTGGACGCGACGGCAAAATCCCCACGCAAGGAGTTCTCCCCGGACATTGATTTTTATTTCATGTACCTGAATATCGGCGAAAAGAGCAAACGCCCCGAGCTGGTGCGCAAATATGCCGAAATCATCAAAGAAAAATTCGGCTGGGATTCCGCGGAAACCGCCAACGCCATCGGCTACACCTATGCCGAAGTCGGCATTGAGCTTCCCCTGGCCGAAAAACTGATCCGCCACGCGCTCGAAAAAGATCCCGGCAATATGGCGATCCTTGACAGCATGGCCTGGGTACTCTATCGCCGCGGCGACCTGAAAGGCGCGCGCAACTATATCGAACAATCAATCCGGGCGACCGGAAACGAACCCGATCCGGTGATCGCCGACCATGCCGGTGACATTTACGCCGCCATGCATCATTATGTCCGCGCGGTCCGTTACTGGGAAAAAGCGCTCCGCTCCGGCGGCAACAACATTGATCCCGACAAAATCCGCCGCAAAATAAAAGCCGCCGAAGATGAATTGGCTTTTGAATAACGCCCCGAGGTTCCGATGTTTGCCCGTGTCATCGTAGATTTGTCGCTCGATAAGGGGTTCGATTACAATATCCCCGCCCATCTGGCCGATCAGATCAAGATCGGCACCCAGGTGGTGGTGCCGTTCGGCAGGTCACTGCGCCGCGGCTACGTACTGACCATCGGCGAAGACAAGGACTCCGATTATCCCGAACGCAAGGACATTGATTCCATTTGCGGGCGCCACTCCTATATTCCCGAACCGCTGGTACGGCTCGGCCGCTGGATGGCCGACTATTACTGCTGCAGCCATGAACAGGCCATCCGCACCCTGCTGCCCCGGGCCGTCCGCAGCGGCAAGGTCCAGCACCGCACCATCAAGTTCTTTTCGGTCGCGGACGTGGCGGCGACCGAACAATATATCATCGAATACAGCGACAAAAAGCGTTATGCCGCCCGGCTCAATATCCTGAAAACCCTGTTGAAAGACAAAGAGCTCCCCGTCGACGCCCTGCTGGCCCGGGCAGAAGGCGCTTCGGAAGCGATTATCAACGCCATGTTCAAGCAGAATCTGCTCGCCGTCGAAAAGAAAATCCACCGCCGCGATCCTTTCGCCGATGCCGAAATCATGCCCACCGTCCCACACAACCCGACCTCGGAACAGCAAGCCGCACTCGAACAGATTTACCGGATGATGGACTCCAAGGAAGGGCCGCACACGCTGTTGCTTTTCGGCGTGACCGGCAGCGGCAAGACCGAAGTCTACCTGCAGGCCATCGCCCGCGCGTTGGAACAGGGCAAGGAGGCGATCGTACTGGTGCCGGAAATTTCACTGACGCCGCAGACGGTACGCCGGTTCCGGGCTCGCTTCGGCAACCTGGTCAGCGTACTCCACAGCGCCCTGACCGAAGGAGAACGTTTCGACGAGTGGAGCAAGGTCAACGACGGACTGGTGAAAATCGTCGTCGTTCCGCGCTGTTCGCGCCGTTCCGGAAGCTCGGGCTGATCATCGTGGACGAGGAACACGAGAGTTCCTACAAACAGGACGAGGCGCCGCGTTACCACGCCCGCGACGCGGCGGTCATGCGCGGAATGCTGGAAAAGGCGGTCGTCATCCTTGGTTCCGCCACGCCGTCGTTTGAATCCTACACCAACGCGCTGAACGGAAAATATGCGCTGGCCGAGCTGAAAAAACGCACCGAAAACTGCGTCATGCCGGTCATGACCGTGATCGACAACCGCATCGGAACCCGCGATGAAGGCAAGTCCAGTCTGCTCTCCAAGCCCCTGGTAAACGCGGTGAACCTGCGGTTATCGCTGGGCGAACAGGTGATTTTGTTCATGAACCGCCGCGGCTATGCCCGCCAGATGATGTGCGAAGCGTGCGGCTATATCGCCGAA
Organism: uncultured Lentisphaeria bacterium; assembly: GCA_937888615.1. Taxonomy (GTDB): domain Bacteria; phylum Verrucomicrobiota; class Lentisphaeria; order Victivallales; family Victivallaceae; genus UBA5239. The sequence continues at coordinate 6,207 of CALABZ010000265.1, forward strand.
TGCAACGACTGTTCGGTTTCCTATACCTACCACCGCAAAAAACAGATCCTGACCTGCCACCTCTGCGGCAGTATCATCCCCGCCCCCGAGGTCTGTCCGAAATGCGCCTCGCCGGAAATCCGTTATTCCGGGGTCGGCACCGAACGGGTGGAAGCGACGGCGCGGGCGTATTTCCGCGACGCCCGGATCGTCCGCATGGATTCCGACACCATGCGCAAATCCAGCGACTACGACGATGTCCTGAGTCGTTTCAAGCGCGGCGAGATCGATATTCTGATCGGCACCCAGATGATCGCCAAGGGATTGCATTTCCCGAACGTCACGCTGGTGGGCATCCTGAACGCCGACCAGGGATTGTTCATTCCCGATTTCCGTTCCGGCGAAAAAACCTTTCAACTGATCACCCAGGTGGCGGGGCGTGCCGGGCGCGGCGAAGTCCCCGGCGAGGTCATCGTCCAGTCGTTCAACCCGGAACACGATGCGATCAAGTTCGCGGTCACCTATGATTTCCGCAGTTTCTACGAGTATGACATGGAGGTCCGCAAAGTGCTGAAATACCCGCCGGAGGGACACCTGATCATGGTCCACTTCCGCAGCGAAAGCCTGGAGGACGCCGCCCAATGCGCCTTGAATTTCCACGACGCCCTGCGGCCGCTGGTGCATCCCGACATGCTGATGACCGAGCCGGCCCCCTCCCCCGTCGAACGAATCAAGGGCAAGTACCGTTACCATATCCTGATCCGCGGACACCGGCTCAAGCAGTTTCGCGAACGGCTCCGCCAACTGGTCCTGCACAGCCGTCTGCCGAACAATGTCGATGTCTATATCGACATGGACGCTCAATCCACCATGTAAAAAAGCATTGCGAACGATTGACAAAATGCTCCGGTGGTGCTATCTTTGGGAGTTTCGTTTATTTGAATGAGAAAAGTAGAACCACGGCATGAATACCGTGGATATCCGGCTTTTTTATAAAGAGATTTTGTTATTAGGAAGAAACATGGATTTCGAGACATTTTTCAATAATCGCGGGTCCAATGCGGCCATTTTCCTGAGCGGCGGCGGCAGCAATGCCGAAGCCCTCCTCGCCCCCGCCCCGAAAAGCTGGCGCCCAACCGTGCTGGTCACCGATTATCCGCAGTCCAGCCGCGCCCGCGCGTTGGCCGAACAGTTTGATCTACCGTTGGTCGAGGCGGATATCCGGGCCTTTTACGCCGCGCACGGCCTGGAGTCAATCGCGCTGTCCACGGCGCGCGGACGCGAAGTCCGCGAACTCTGGACCGATTCCATCCGCAGTAAGCTGGCCCCGTTCAACATTGGCTTCGGCATTCTGGCCGGTTTCGTTTCGCTGACCAACATCACCTCCGACTTTCCCTGCCTGAACATTCATCCCGGCGACCTGACTTACGAGATCGCCGGACGGCGGGAACTGGTCGGACTCCATACGATCCCGGTGGAAAAAGCCATCCTGCAGGGGCATCCCTTTCTCCGCAGCAGTGTGATCGTGGCCATGCCGTTTCAATCGGAAGCGGACATCGACAGCGGCCCGATCCTCGGTATTTCGGAGCCTGTCCCGGTGGAACTCGGTTCCCGGACGCTCGACGATCTGCGCGCCATCGCCGCCGCCCGACCGCCGAAAAAACCGCGCGGCGGCTGGCTCGACCCTCTGGAATTCCTCGCCCGGGAACATCAGGAACGGCTGAAAATTCACGGCGATCTGGTTATTTATCCTCGAATCGTAGAGGATTTCGCCGCCGGACGCTTCCGGTTACACGAAAAACATTTATATTATGATTCACAGCCGGTGCGGACTGTGGAATACCTGAAAAACGGGGTCCGCCCCATTCTAATCTCATGAAAACACGCGGAAAAATCATCATCGCCGTCACGGCCGCGCTTCTCCTGCTGGCAGGGGGTGCGTATTTGCTGTTGATCCGTTTGGTCATGCCGAACTTTTACCGGGCCCGCCTGCCGGAAAACCTCGCCTCCCACGTGACCGGCGCGGGGCTCTTTGAAGTCCGGCTCGGCAACCTGACATTCGGCGCTCTCCAGGTGAAAGAAACGACTCTCAAGTTCAACCTCGGCAGCGGGAAACCCTATGCCATCCTGCTGGACGGCATCAATGCCGAATGCCGTCTGACTCCCGACGACACCATCCTGATCAACGGACTTCCGCTCAATGAACTGTTCCCAAAGCTCCGTTCTTCCCTCGACGATCTGCCGGTCACCGAACTGCGGGCGGTCCACTGCCGCCTTTCCGGCGGACCGGATGTCGAATTGAAGGTGAAGCTCGACGGTGCCGATTGGCGTTACTACGACACGGTATTGAAATCGACAGACCGCGCCCATCCGTTCCAACTCCGCGTCAATTGTGCCAAAGAAGCCCCGGAACAGCTTCGCATTCTGCTGGACGGTCGTTTCGACCTGCCGATACTGTTGAAAACGCTCACCGTTTTCAATCTGCCGGTACTTCCGCCGGCTTTCTCCATCAAAGGCGACGCGGAACTCAGCGGCTATGCCGTCATCAGCCGGAACAGCAGTATTCACAGCGCCCGCCTGAACATCCACCTGCAAGACACCGAAATATCCTGCGGAATGCTTCGCCTGAAAGATAATCGAAACACCCGTATCGTTTACAGCCGGGAACACGGTCAAATCACCCTGACCCTGTCGGACCTGCTCGTTGACGCCCCGGCCCGGTTCAAACTGAAAAAATTTACCGCCACGCTGCCGGAACGCGGCAGCCGCACGGCCAATTTCTCCGGTCAACTCGAATTGCGCGGCGGACGGCTCGGCGAACTTGAACTGTTGTCGGCGGAGAACTTCGATCACACGTTTCGCGGCACCTACACCCCGGAGAACGGCCTCTGGACCGCCTGGTCGGAATCCGGTAAAGTCCCGGCGGAAATCATCCTGAAAGACGCCGACCGCCTGATCCGCATGAGCCTCGGCGGCTACGAATGGAGCGGTAACGGACGCGCCGCCGAAACCGGTGATTTCAATTTGTCTGTGAAAAATACCCGCCTCACCGTGACCGGCAGTAAGGAACAACAGTCCTTTGACGGCGTCACGCTGAACCTGAACGGCGAACTCGGCAATGGCGGAAAATCGCTGGAGATTCGCGGCGAATTCGGCGTAAAGCAGGCTTCCGGCGATATTTTCACGCTGAATCAACTGACTGGAAACACGACGTTCTCCATCAAGGACAATCTATTGGAGGGCAAGCTCGAAGCCCGGGCTGCAAACGGTTTTTATCGCGATTATACGCTGGACAATGCGGCATTAAGCGGCGACTTCCGCCTTGGCGTGTACGCGTCCCGGGAAAACCGTTCCTTCAAGGGAACCTTGTCCGCCGCGGACGCAACCCAGCCGCTCGGCCCCCACCCATTGAACTGGAAAAAACCGACGCTGAATACGGAACTCCTGTTGTCCCCCGACAGCGAACTCCTGCGCCTAACGCTTGACGGCGGTTCGGAAAGCGTATCATGGGATATGTTCACGCTGGAAACGCCGCGCGGCAAGGGCGGGCTCGACAACGGCAAAATCACCGCCGACATCAGTTTCGGCAAGTCTTCGGCGGGACTGGACGGACACCGCGTTTTCTCGCCGGAAGGCCAAATCAAGATCGAAGGAGCCTGCAAGGACGGTTCCGTTACACTCGAAAGTTCGCTGGAAACCGTCGAACTTTGGTATCTCGGCGAAAACGTCAGCGGCAAATTCGACCGCGTCCGCCTGAACGGCACGATTTCCCCGGAAGAAGTCGCCCTGCGCTTCGATGCGTCCGAAAGCAATGCGGAAAGCAAGGGAGGCAAGCTTCATTCCGGTAAAGTCACCGGCAAATATTCCAACATTTACAGCCAGGCCCTGCAACGCTGGGAAGCGGACCGGGTCCTGAGCGGAATACAGTTCCAGAACCTCGAGCTGAGCACGGCAAACCTCGCGGCCCTGCTCCCCACCCTGCAAATCACCCCGGACACCCTGACCATCCGCGACGCCGATTTCACCACGGGACCGCTCCAGTTCAAAAAAGTATCGCTTCGCCAGACCATCCCGGGCAATGGACGCCTGACCGTTGGTGAGTTCATCACCGGCGGACTTCATCAGGAGGCATTGGAGGCCGCCACCGCGCTCACGCCGGAGGCTTGGTCCTTCAAGGGAAACCTGCCGCTGAACGCACTGAATCAGGCCCCCATGAGTTTCAAGGGAGTGCTGACCTGGCCCGAACTCAAGCCGCACCTGTCGGCACAATACCGGATCGCAAACTTTACATTCCAACGCCCCGTCGAACTCAACTTTCTGAATCCGAACTGGAAAGGCGTCAAACTTTCCGGTAACGGCAACTGGCAGGGGGAATTCGACGCGTCCGCCTCGGGAATTCTACACAAGGGAACCGCCACGCTGAAAAATGTCGCCCTCTTCGGCGGCAACTGGGCAATGGATTCCGTCAAAGGAACTCTCGAACTGACCGACCTCGCCCAATGCCTGACCCCCCCCCACCAGACGCTGGCATTCGGCAACATGATCATCGGCGGTTATGAATTAAGCGCCGGAAGCATGGCTTTCCACGCCGTCAACACGGACCGCTTCCTGCTGGAACACGCCGCATTCAACGCCCTCGGCGGACGTCTCGCCACCGCTGAACCAACCGAGTTTAAACCGGGTGCGCCGCTGGTAAAAGTGAAACTGAACGCGGACGACATTGACCTCCCCCCTCTCCTCGCCATGCTCGGCATACCGGAGGCGGCCGGACAGGCAAAGGCAACCGGAATAATGCCGGTCGAGTTCGACAAGGGACATGTCGTTTTCCGCAATGCGCGGCTTTCGGGGCTGGACGGTACGCTCAAGCTTCAGGGATTGGAAAAATTCGACGCGGGCGTACCGCAGGAACTGATCCGCAACGGCAATATCCCGTTCATCCAGGCAGTATTGAAAGATTTCATCTACCGCCGGCTTGAAGTGATCCTGAATCCCGAATCGGTCCAGCTTCGCGGGACCGGACGTCCCGCCGCCAACGTACCCTATCGCTATGACTCCGCCGGACGGCGTTTCGTCCGTGTCGATCCCATCGACGGAATCGGGTCGGAGCTCGAAATCAATACCGAGATCAGGCTTTAAGGAATCAGGCTTCCGGCAAAACTCGTGAATTGGGAAAAACGACAAACTTTCGGCAAAGTTTTTCCTTTTTCCCAAACCCTTTTTGCTTTTCAAACCTTTTTATATTCCAGCGCATAATCCGATTGCGTTGCAATCGGATTATGCGCCAAACTTAAAAGTTTTTGGAAAGAGGGGGCGGGGAGAAGAACCTTTTTGCAAAAATGGTTTTCTCCCCGCGCAGAACGGTTGCCGGAAGCGTCGGGTTATTTGTCCGCTTCGGTGAAAACTTTCGATTTATGCCCGGATTCCGCCGGATAAATCGTCATTTGACAGCGCGGAAGCCGACGGTCTATCAAGTTATATTCACAGACATAACCGGCTTTTTCCAGCAACGGAATAACCCAGCCGGGACAGTGGTCGCAATATTTTTCGCAGGGTCCGGCGTCGTTGTCGGTGACTTTACTCAAGCTTGGGCACTTGTGCATCGTGAGAACCATCCGGACCGGGTGAAGTTCCAGCGACAAATCGCAGTTTTCCTCAATGCGGATGTGTTCCCAGTAATCGTACATCCCCTGCAAACCCTTTTCCCGGAAAAGTGCCAGACAGTGCAACTCCTGGTGCTTCGATATCTCGCGGTAATAGGGTTCGAGCCCGCCGCGGCGGTCGAGAAACTTGAAAACCTCGTTGTAAAAACGAACGAAATGATCACTCGGTATCATGCTTCCACCTCCTTGCGGAAAACCTGTCGGCAATGGCCGCACCCCAAAATTTCAGTGCTCGTCCGCCACGGCGTACCGTCGCACATGGCGGCGTTGACGTCAATGGTCTGGCGGCAGAAGTACGGCGACAGGGTCAATCCCAATGCCCGTACCTGCTTCACCGCCGGGCACTCCAGCACCTCCAGCACGATCTCATCGGGACCGGCCTCCAGATTGTAAACCGCACCTTCGCGATCGAAATAATAACGGATATGCTCGATCAATTCCGAGGCGTCACCGTTTTTGAGTTTTTCATGAATCGAACGATAGACGTCCTTGCCGACTTTCGAGAAAATCTCCCGCAACGCGTCTTCGCCATAATGCTCCACTACATAGTCCACGGTCGTATTCAGGGTGCCGTGGAAGTCCTTGTGGACCTCACCACTATCCCGGTAACGCATCGTCAGTCCAGCTCCTCTTTGTATTGTTCTAGACACTGTTCGATCTCCCGGCGGCGACCGGCGGTCAGCTTGTCCATGTCTTCGACCAGCGTGAACGCGCTCTGGATCAGCCCGAGGCGCGCCAGGGCGTATTTCTGCCCGCACCAGACGGTTTCCAAACCCTTGCCGTAGACTCCGTGAAAAATCCGGATCATGGTATTCTGCAAACGCACCGCCCCAGCGGTATCGCCGGCATCCACGGCCCGGGCCACCCCGACCATGAGCTTCGAGATCAACGCCCCCATGCCGCACAACATGCCGTCATTGCCAACCGTCAGGGCCTCGTCAACCGCCCATTCCTGTCCTTCAAGCAGCAATGTTTTGAAACCGCGGTCATCGCGCAGGAGCAGTAATTCGCGCCGCAGCCACATGCTCGACGAAGAATTCTTGATTCCTTTCAAATTCGGGTGCGCCATGATTTCAGCAAATTGCTCCAACGACAGATTGATTCCGTTATTCGGGGGACAATGGTAATAATAAACCGGACGGTCCGCCTGATCCAGCACGGTGAGGATTGATTTCAGCGGATTGAGCGCGGATGTTTTCGCGGGCGGCATGTAGATGTAACTGTCGAATTTATATTTGGCATAGCGCTTCATGTTCTTCAGGCTGAGCCCCAACGAAGTGGCGGAAATCCCGGCCAGCAGGTCAATGCGTCCATCAATGATGGCGGAACATTCCGCTACCAGGTTTTCCTTGAAATCATCGTCGAAGCTCCCCCATTCCCCCATTGAGCCGAGGATGAAAATACCGTCCAGCCCATGCCGGATATTCCGTTCGAAAATGTTGCGAAGCCCCTCGCGATCAAGACTTCCGTCTTCAAGCAGGGGGGTTACAGTGGCAGAAAACACCTTTTTCATAAAACACCTTTTATTTTATTAACGTTCAATAACTTGAACGATTCAAATGAATTACTGTCGGATATAGTGGCTTACCACTTCTGATAAGGTTCGAAATGCGCCTTCATCACCCGCCGGAATTCCTCCAGCGAACCGTGTTCAAGCGCCTCGCAGATGTCGGAATGACCGGGGGGATGCAGTTTCCAGTCGGGCTTCATAGGGTAGTCGAATATCCGGGTCAGGATTTCGCAGAATCCGCTGGCCAGCTCGTTGCCGCCGATGGCGAACAACGCACCATGAAACGCGACTTCATCGGGTCCGGAATAAGCTTGGTTCGGCTCCCCGGCCAATTCACGAAGGTGCTGAATCGCCTGCTTCGTCTTGCGGGCATAAATGAAATCAACCATCCCGAGTTCCATGACGATACGGAGCCCCATAAATTCCCGGCATTCCGTCTCGGAGAAAAGGTCGGCGTCCGCCAGCTTGGTGACCCCGGCGAAAGCATTCGGCCGGGCAAGGACCATACCCCTGCGTTTCCGGGATTCGACCAAACCCAGCGCTTTCAGACGGCTGACGCCTTCGCGCACAATGTGACGGCTGACATTCAAGTTCGACGCCAACTCTTCTTCGCGTGGAAGCAAGTCACCGGGCTGCAACCCGGAACTCCGAATGTATTCGAGCAGACAGTTTTCGACACCGTCCGCCAGCGTAACCGTTTTCAATGCGTTCAAGGCTTCCATAATCATCACGATATGTTTAATATGTTCAACATATTTAAATATACAATGATTTTTTCATTCTGTCAACCGCCGAACGAAAAATTTATCGAAATTGCAATCGCCCCGGCCAAATGATTGAACCGGGGAATACCCGCCTTGATCCCTGACTTCGTCTTCAATGCCATTTCCCATTTTTATGCTTCTCTAATTTGATTTTTCATATCACTGCGTTATTGTATGTTTAAGTTTATTCAAAGAAGTGGGTCACCGCACACTATACTCAATTAGGGTGAAACTTTAAAATTTGGTGAGGGAGATTGGATCGTGATTTTTTTTTGATCAGGATAAAGCCCGATGCGGGCATCGGACGAATGAGCAACGAAAAAAAGCGCTGTTCAAGCTTCTCGACCCTGCGGGCCTTGCCGTTTCTCCGCCCCGGCTTTCCGCCTTGCCGTTTCTTCGATACCAAAATATCTCCGTCTATAGTAAAAATGTCAATAACCAGGAGTATACGAATGAATGATGAATCCCAAAAAGAAAAAGCAACCTCTTTAGCGAAAACTTCAGCCAATCTGGGGGGGGTTGCTGTCATTGCTTCCATATTTTCCTCATTGATTGCAATCGGACTCGGCATTGCCGCCATCGTCACCGCGATCGTGGTGCTGAACGACAACCCCAACAAACCATCGACCAGCCAGGCAAAACTTGCAATCGCATCCGCGATTATCGCGTTTCTGATCCCTGTAATCATGAAAGTCCTTATCCAAATCACAGTACATTAAAGCGTTTCTGTTTCATCGCCAGGTAAAACCTCGGGCTCCCGGTCGACATTTACTTATGACGCACCGAAAGCCCGAGGTTTTCCAAGCTCAATCGTTTTCGTTCCTCCGGTTCATCGCCGGCATTTTCCCGATGATAACGAAAAAGGAATAATTCTAATTATACTCTTGGCTGAGGATCGTGACTTCGTCCGCGTCCAACGCAAGGTTATAGACGTGGCACTGGGCAATTGATCCCAACCAGAAATCGGAAGAACCCATATAGGCCCCGATTGAGCCCAGATTCAATTGAGTGTTACGAGCCATTTCGATATTGGCCGTCAAGCCGCCGTTAACGTAGAGCAGGGCACGACCGGTACTGTTGACGATTGCGATATGGTTCCACGAGCCGGAAGAGAAGACTCCGGCCGCGCTGTCGACCTGGAATTGTACGTCTCCGCCTCCGGATTGTCCTACCGTCCCGGTAGCGGATGCGCCAACCGTCCTCAGGGTGTTCAGCCCGTCGTACCGGCTGCGGTCGATACGTTCCGTTTCGGAGACTGGCCAGAAAGCTCTTTTTGTGTTCGTGCAGATACGACAACAGACCGTCAACGGTCATTCTGTCAACGCCCGGCGCACCGCCGTTTCTTTTAACTTGCTTGAAAGCCTTGTTGAGATTATTGCGCTCTAAGACTTGTTCAAACAAATCAGCACCGTCTTTCGGATAAGTTTCCCGTTCCACCATGCTCCGCACTCCCAAATAGCTTTCGGCTTCCAGCCTATCCTTTTCCGGGCAGTTCCATTGCTGGATTTTCTACTTTCCACACATAATGCACCTTTCACTTGCGAAAGAACTACTACTGTTCAGCCCTTCCCGTAAAAAAAACGGTACTATGGCCTCTGCTGACTTCCCGGCGCTCAACCATACATCGCTGTACGGGTTGAGTTTACCATACATTCACGGCTTCATTCGTTCCGCATATGTACTTTCTGTTCGTCAGGCCGGGATTTTGCCGCCGGCTTCCTTCAGATTC
>CALABZ010000266.1 GCA_937888615.1 uncultured Lentisphaeria bacterium
CCTGCCGGCCTACCTCGACGTCACCCAAAGCGCCACCGGCCTGGTTCTTGCGCTTTTCCTTTGGGCCCACATGTGTTTTACGGGCAGCATCCTGATCAGCAAGGACTTGTTCTGGAGCCTGGTCCAGGCTTCCGGCGGCTATTTCTTCACCGGCCATGAAATGCCGTGGGTGCATTCGGTGGTGGTCGCCGTATTGCATGAAAACAATGCGTTCGCCAAGGGTATCGACCAGCCATTTTCGTTCCGCGTCATTTTCCAGAAAATCGTCGGCGGAATGAATCACCCGTATTTTGGGGTTGGCTTTCAATGATTTTTCCAGTACGTGCAAACCGGTTTCCTGCGCCAGTGTTTCCAGCGAACCCGTTTTGCCGGTAATGCGGTTCACTTCCGGGACCATGATTTTCTCCGCATAATAACGGTAATTGCGCCGGTTCAGTTTGTCATACATGTCGCCGCGACTGCCCCAACTGTAATCCGGTGCGCCGTCGCGTTTCGCCATCACGCCCATCACTTCGTCAAGCGTACGTTTGAACGAATAACCGATCAGCATCTTCGCTTCGTCGTTATAAACCGGTACAAGATAGTTATTTCGCAACGGTGCGACCGGGGAATATCCCTGCCATTGATGAGGCGTATCCAGCAGGGCCAGATAGTTGGCCGCCGCCATCAGGCCTCGTTCATAGGCTTCATTGCTGCCCCATTTTCGCCACGTCTCATAGAATTCATCCAGTTTAACCAGTCCGTTCACCAGATTCACCGGCGGGTTGATGGCAAGATAGCGGTCGAACTCCAAATTTCCATCCTCCTGTTCCGCGGCAAAAATCGCATAGTATCCGCCGAGCGAATACCCCGCCAGCGTTTTTTGAACAGGCTGTATCTGATAACGCGCCCGAATGTCTCCCAGCACTTTTTTCAGCGCCGTCCGCAAGTCCGCCACATCACGCGGAGCATACCCCGGGGCTTTGCCCGTCGCAGCCGCTTCGACGAATTCCCAACTGAACGGATTGCTGATCAAAACCACCGAATAGCCGTTCATCCAAAGCATTTCGGCAATTGATTCGGACATTGAGTTCAACGCATTACCGCCGAGGCCGGGCATCAGGATCACCAGCGGAGCCCGTTTTTCGCCCTCCACCGGCAAAAAACGATAGGAAAGCTTGCGGTGGCCCGGCAGCACCTCTACAGAATGATCCTTGAACTTATGGACCAAGTCCGTATAATTCCACAGCGACAGTCGCGGCCAGAAACTTTTTCCCTGCAACTGGACCCGGCACATCGCCACGCGCAGGGTATCGGTGGAGGTCCCCTGCGAACCGTAATCGGGCATAGGCTCCATCCGCGACTCCACTTTGGCTGGACGGGAAATTTCGGTCTTC
>CALABZ010000267.1 GCA_937888615.1 uncultured Lentisphaeria bacterium
ACTTGTTTTATAGAGCAAATCTTCGAGCTTCAGGCCTACCAACCGTCACGGCGGTTATGCCAACTGCGGTTTCGTCGACGGTCATGTCTCCGCGCTGAAGCTCGAAGATTTGCTCTATAAAACAAGTACCAACACCGCACCGATCAATAAATATTTCGGTTATTCCTATAAAGACGCCAGCTATCTTACAGGAGAATAATTCACCATGTCTATATTCAGAACCCTGCTGCCGCTTCTGCTGTTCACAATGTCCCTGGCATATGCCGGGTCCAATCTGGTGATCGGACGCCAGTTCGACCACTGGAGCACCCCTTTCGAAGTCCTTGACCAACCCAAAGGCGCTTATGGCGAGTACCGCCGTGCCGATGCGGCCTTCCATCACGCGGCGGCCCGGACCGCACTTCGTTTTGCCGGAGACATGCTGGAAATCAAATTCCGCTGCCCGGTTCCGCCCGGCATGAAATTAAATACCGACGCGGCCTCGCCGTGCCAGAAAGGCGAGTATGTCGAGGCATTCCTCTCGCCCTCCCCGGATTCGTTTCCGTATTTTTATTATGCGGTAAATGTCAACGGAAAGAAAACGGCTAAGAAATTCACCGCTATCGGCCTTAATACGCCGGACTGGCGCAGTCGCTTCGAGGCGGAGGTCAAGCTCATTCCGGAGGGATACGAGGTCGTTATGAAAATCCCGTATCGTGAGCTTGAGATTTCAAATCCCAGAGCGGGACAGCTTTTTCGCGGCAACTTTACCCGTTGCGGCGACACGACGGGAGGGCTTTCCACCTGGGCGCCGGTGGGGCGTAATTTTCATTCTCCATCCTGTTTCGGACAACTGATTTCCGGCAGTCTTCAGGCCTGGCTGCAACAGCGTCTGCTGGTCGCTGGAAACCGTTTGGCGGCAATTAACAGTACGAACGGCGAGCTCCGTAAAACCATCGAACGCCGAATCGCCCGGTTGCGGGACACGGTCGCTACCTTGAATAACGATCCCGATTCGTTCCCCGAGATTGAAAAGGCCCTCGTTCAATTGGATTTCGAATTCGCCAAACTGAAATACGGGCGCAATCTCCTGGTCTGGCAAACCGCACCATGGGAAAATGATTTCACGTTTTCCTCCGATACCGCACCGCTTGAGAAAATCCACATCACCGTACCGGCGAACGGGCAAACGTATTTCGGCTTTGCGCTGACGAACCTGAGCGACACGCCGTACCTGGGGCGCATCAAATGGTTCTCGAAGTACAGCCCCTATTCATTCAACGGTGCGGGAAATCCGCCCTATGACAACCGGCTTGAATTATTTGAAATGCTCGAACTGTGCAATTTCAACCATATGCCGGTCTTTGATCCGCTGATCCCGTTGCCGCTGGGTTCCGTCGTCCGTGTTCCGGCACAGAGCACCACTCCGCTGCTGATGCACATTAACGCCGTGAACTGGAAACCCGGGAAATACTCCGGCCAACTCGCGGTAAAAACTTCCCGACCTGAATTTGAGACCACCCTTATTCCGCTGGAAATTACGGTTTCACCCGTTGATGTGTCCGGCTGCGAACCGGATGTCGTCTACTATTCCTACACGTTTCACCGCTGGAACAACGACAAAAACCGGGCCTTGCTCAAGCTTTACGCGGATCACGGCGCCAATGCCATTCTCTTCCAATTATCCGACAGCGCCCCGTTTAACCATGTTTATCCCCAGCTCGACGAAGCGGGCAATGCGGATCTCGGCTCCATTGATATGGAACAGTTTGACTCGGTGATAGACCGCGCCATCGCCGCGGGATTTCCGCGTCAGCGGCTGAAACTGATATTCGACCTCGGCGGCCCCGGCCAGGCTCTGCGGCGAAACCATAAACAGCCCCCCTTCGCCATGGATTCGGAGGTTTTCGAAAAGGCCATGGGTGACACGCTTCATTTCTGGTACAAACATTGGCAGGAAAAGTACGGAATCACACCCGACCGGATCTTTCTCATGCCGAAAGATGAAGCCGAAGGCGACGTGGATGATCCCGCGTCCTCCATTGCCCAGTCGCTCGCATTTGCCCGGATGCTGAAAAAAATCGACCCCGCCTTCCGTACCTGGACCAACAGCATCATGCTGTATAACACCTCAAAAGAACAATTGCTGAAGAACCTGCGTGCCCAGGTCCAATATTTCGACGTTCTCTGCCCGCTGCGCTGGAATATCCCCCGGGAAACGTTTGACATATGGAAAGGCAAGGAGTTATGGAGTTACCTGGTGCTCAGCAACAACACGGCTCCCGCCGTCTACCGGCGCATGTTCTGGCAGAACTTCCGTGACGGAATGACTCCGATCGCCACGTTCTGGCATATGGAGGAACAGGCCGGAGGCGATGGTTTCGAATTCTTCATCGGCTGGCCGAACGGCATCCGCAGCAACTACGGCGCGGTGTATAGCGACATCACCAATGGAACCGTATTGAGTTCCCGGAGGCTGGAGGCTCATTCCCTCGGGGTTCAGGATTACAAACTGATGGAGTTCTGCCGCCGAAAACTGGCCGAACACCCCGATCCCGAAATATGCCGCCAGTTTAACGCGATTATCAAAGAGGCGGCTTCAGCCAATAAAATGAGTGAGATTGATGCGGGACGAAAGGGACTGGAAACCCTGGCCGGGCAATTGGTGGCACACTGATAATCCTACTCGAAACCTCCCCCCCGATAAAGTGGGGAACGCTTTCAGTTCTCCAATTTGAACAAAGCCGTTTCCGGCCCTTTCATCATGATTGAGATCGTCCGGGCATCGTACCAGGTTTGACCGGAAAACAACTCGGTTATCCGGACGCATGGCGTGGGGAAATGCACCGTCAGTTCTTCCGTACACGCCGTATGCAGCGACACAAATTTATTGTTCGCGCAAATCGGCCTCGGCACTTCGGTGTAGAGGTGACATCCGGCGGTCACGGCCAATTCCCGGATCATTTCAGGGGTCAATACGGAAGGGTCATGCAGATAGATAGATTTCCAGGCGGACATTGGCACCGTATGGATTCCCGGCGCGGCAAAGGGCGTTCCGCAGACGGCCTGAACATTCGATTCGTCGTACCGCCCCTCGTCATTGATGATGCCCATAAAGCCACAAAACACTGCGTCCACCGCCGAAAACCTTCTGATAGGCCTCACGCAACCTGAACGGATGACAGAACACGATCAATTTAAACCGTTTCAGGTCCATCCGTTCCAGATTTGCCACGGAAGCGACCGAGTAAGCCAGCCCGGACCGGCTCAGCGCCTGCAGGGCACAGCGCCGGAATGAACCGCAGCGACAATCCATATCATTGAGCAGATAGAGATTTTCCGGGTCTTCGACCATAAGCACGTCGGAAACGTCATCGCATGTCGCAAGAGATTCGGCATCCCACAGTTCTTTCATTTTTTTCAGGTTGTCGAATACCGCCTTCCCTTCATAAAAGCCGCCCCACATATCAAACCACCAGAGCGAATCCTGATGAATCAGGCAATAAGCGGTATCGCGCCGCATACCGGCGATGATATCGTCTTCGGACCTCCATACGCCATCGGCAGCCATCACAAATTTTTTGGCAAGCTCCCTGGAATCCGTGTGATCACTCCATTCCTGCTGATCCGCCGCCGGTTGCGAGGGGTCCGGCAGTTCGATATAATCCGCCAGGCGGCGATTGCCGGTGCCGGTACGCTGATCCATTTCCTGAAGCATTCTCTTGCCATTGATCCGGATGGATTCGTGGACGGTCATGCTGGTGGTGCCGTGTCCCATGCCGCGCCCGACGTAACTGACCGGAGCCATGATGAAATCCAATTCCGGGACGGCCAGCAGTTTTTCATATTCCAGGTGGCCGCCGGATACCAGCATCCACTGCCCCACCCCGTAGCCGAAAAACATCCCTAGTTCCACTTCGGGACGGATGATCTTGCGGCTTTCCTCCAGAAAAAAGCGGGCGCTTTCTACATTCGATTCATTGCAAAAACGCCAATAATCCATTACCTCCTGCTCGTGAAACGGCTCCCGCAAAAGTCCAGGCCCCTCCGGAAACAAATCCTCATAGCATCCGGTAGGATCAATACCATTATAATAAGACGTGCAATCGGTCTGTCCGGTTATGAAATCGTGCGAGGCGTGATCGCGCCGCAGCCGTCCGGGAATATCAACCGGGAGCAGGCCTTTCCGCCGCCGCCAACGCTGCCAGGCGGCCAGACGGTAGACGCTTTCCTCGCCCCGGCTGCGGTCATGCCACTCCGTGGCTCCGCCCGCGCCCAGGATATAGGCGACGATATGATCCGGGTATTCTTTCTCCGCACATTCCAATAAAACACGGAGATACGCCGCCGTGTCGTTACGCCAGGTTTCCGCCTGGGCGATCTTGCCCAATTCATAAAATGAATCGTAGCGAACGCCAAACGCGCCCAGGTAGCGGGTCCACCAATGCGGCGTGTTCAAATCGATTACGCACATCAGCCGGGCGTCCGGGACTGCGTTCAGGATATCATCCGTCTGCCGCCGAAAGGCCGAAAGGTCATAGACCTGATTCCATTTCCATACCGGCGGATATTTGGTATAGGGCTCCCCCAGCGAATTCACGGTGTTGGATACCATATAACAGAACGTATCAATGCCGCATTCACGGAATTTTTTCATGGTTTCCAGTTCAGGCCAGAACGACCGGTAGGCAAAATAAAGATTCTTCATAATGTTCACTTGTTGCGAAAACGGATATTTTTTCAATGCCGGATACGGTCGCGGGAAAACAGGTACGTTTGTTTTTCGCGAACCGGAATGGCGTGGCTGCGCGCCGCCGGATAAACGGTTCCCGAAAAGAGATCGGTCAACGTTTCCTCATCCGGAAAATTCAGGGTGATGGTCCCCCCCTGCGCGGTATGCAGTGCGATATAGGACGCATTCATCATCAGCAGGGCCGTGGCATCCGTATATTGAAATGCGCCCGACGTTTTAAGCGCCAGCCGCATCAAGGGCGGCGTCAGGTTTCCCGAGGTACTGTAAATAACCGTATGGGTGGGTGTCCGGCGCATAACCGCCCCCGGCGAACCGTCGTTCCGGCGCGCCAGCACGATAGTACCGGGTGATTCGCCAATCCGAATCGACGGTTCGTATTTCCAGTCCGCGGCCGCCACGGCGCAGGCGTCATAATTCGCCGATTTCAGTGTTCCGATTTCGCTTTTTTCAGGAATGCCGGTGAGTTGGGCCATTTGCGGCGTCGCCGCCATTTTCCAATCATCGGCGGTTGGAGACAGACTCAATTTCAGCCCGGTCAGACGGGCAAGCATACCGGCGGAAAAAGCACCGTCCTCCTGAATGATACCGTCCGCCCAGAGAAATATCGCGGTACGCCCATCCTTGAAAACCCGATCCTGAATCATTTGCTGCTGCACCGCCGAAAAATGCCAGGTATGATAAAAGATATAAACCCGATAAGGCGGCAGTTTATCAATCTGGTCCAGAAAAATCATATCGAACGGGGCTCCGCCGCGTTGCCAGACATGTTTGGTGAAGTCAAACAAAGAAAAATAGCGACTGGGATCCGTCTGCCGGTTATCACTGCCCAGATACAGGCGCATCCTCGGGTCAAGCACGATCGCGACCTCGGCCGCCGAGGAGCGGTCCCGGGCAAACGCCTCCCGCAAAATATCCTCCTGCCTGCGGTATTCCGCCAACAGTTCCGGTTGGTCGTACCGGTAATCCATTTGCCAGAGGTACGGGATCATGTTGTACGTCAAGGCATTGACAAAAACCCGGCGCTGCAGTTGAATGGTACGGGGCAGGTCCGGGGTTCTGCCGTAGCCGATATTCGGTGAGGACAAATGCGTCCGAACGTCATTCTGAATAAAAATCGTTTTTTTGTATTCAAGCAATCCGCGGGAAGGAATCACCGGCACTCCCGCGCCATCGCCGAGTTGTCGTCCCGGATACGGCTCCTGAACATCAAAATAATCGAAATTGGGATCTTCCAGCAATGGCGGAAGCCACCCGGAATCCTCCCCCAGTTTGTACCATTTCTCGTTCCAGCCATAATTTCCCATGAAATCTCCGGTCCGGGCTCCGACCAGGGCACGTCCCCGGGTTGCCTCCTTTATGACGGCCGCAACATTCGAAAAAACCTGCCGAAACTGGGAGGCAATCAATTCCCGGGTATCCAGAAAGCGTTGATTCTTTGCCGGTTCAAGGATCAAACCGGCCGGAGTGCCGTCAGTCCACGGCATAGCGGTGTCCAGGGTGACCTGCCGGTCGCGCCAGGCTTTCCGCAGGGCCTCATCCGTCCGATATTTCTCTCGCAGGAAATTCCGGAAATCGTCGCGTACCCTCCGGTTCGTATGCGGCACCATAAAGTTGCAATCCATGGAACTGCCGTTAAAAAGCTCATAACCGATCACCGATTTTCCCCAATTCGAGGACTGCACGTGCGCGACCAGTTGGCGCAAAATCTTCCGCTGCTGTTCCTGCCATGCGGACGAGAGATAGTCGGGAATGCCCTTGGGGCCCGCATAACGGGGCGATTTTTCGTTGTCGACCTCCGGGTTGGCCTCTTGCGGATGTTCGTCAGTCCACCATTTCGCCCCGTCCAACGCCAGCATCAAAATGATTTTCGCATCCGGCCGGACCTTCAGTACTCGAGCGGCCTGTGTATCGATGTAGCTCCAGTCATATTCATCTTCCGCCAGCCAGGAGCTCGGATACAACCGGGTCAGACGGTTTTCACCGACTGCAAATGGAATTGCGGCCAGGGGATAATTCAGCCCGTTCAGGACGTCGTTCAAATATTTGTCCGATACATTGTGATAACAGATATGCGACCACATTTGACCGGATATCGGCTTGTCATCGACAAAAAGCGTCATAGCACCGTTATGCGGCTTCAATTCAGCTTTATGTCGCGGGGGGACTTTCAGTATTTCGTCGGCGTTCAAGGCGTTTTTTTCATGCCGCCGCCAGACCGAAAGTTCTTTTATCCGCACCGCGGCACCCGGGCCTTTTCCGGCAAAATTCAGCCAGACAGCCGACAATACCTGACCGCCGATATTCTGCAATCCCCATGTCGCTTCGTAAACGCCATTTTCGAAATGTTCCTTATCGGGAGCCGGTAAAACCTTGCCGCCATAAAGCTGCAGGGTGAATGCGGGAGCGGCGTTCTTGACTTCCGCCTTCAGCAAAATCCGCCCATTCCCGGGTAATTTGATCTGTCCGGCGTTCCAGTGGCCTTTCCAGTGACCAGCGGGATTGTTCAGGGTTACAGCGGTATTATCAATGGTCACGCCTTCTTTCAGACTGCTCGAAAGCGGTGGTTTCCGCAAATCCATCGCGCCGATATTCGACTCCTCGGCGGCACGGCACACAGGCAGTGTCAATATACTCATAATCAATACGCACAATTTAAGTGTTTTCATTACTGGAACCTTTCTTCAATATAAATAAGGGGTGTAAATGCCTTCCGATTCACGATACATGAGATCCTGCTTAATACCGTTATTGTACTTGGAACGCCATTCGACATGTCCGTCCGCGAACAATAGATTAAGCCCATCTCCATGGACAAAGCCGCTGTAAGGCGGCCCGTACTGCAAAGCCCCGATACTATGAAAAACAGCATAAGAGCCCCCGGTCAACGAATCCGTACCGTCAGCAACCAGCGCAGTTCTGGCCGGCTGGCGCAGCACGGTACTTTTCTCTCCGTTCACCGCGGTGGTGGACGCATTTTCCTGAAACAGGCTTTTGTTGACGAAATAATCACTGTTGACGAAATTTCCCCGCAAAAGTTTGTGCTTATGCGAGGGACAGAAAAGCATATTCGACGATTTGTACTCCAATACGCCGGAGGAACCCGACGCCGCGGTTGTCCGGGTTGTGTTCAAAAGATTGCTGAGCGTAATGGCCCACGTATAAGTCACCCCTTTTCCGGTAAACGGGAAATAGCTATCGTTGTCATCAATATACAAATTAATCGCCACCCCCACCTGTTTAAGATTATTGGTGCACCCCGCGGTTTGAGCTTTTTCCCGCGCTTTGTTCAGGGCCGGCAGGAGCATCGCCGCAA
>CALABZ010000268.1 GCA_937888615.1 uncultured Lentisphaeria bacterium
GCCGAGGTGGGCCAGAATGTAATCCTCGGCCATGTTGACGAGGTTGCGTTTGTGGAGGGTTGACGAACTCTCCGCCTGATTGTCGACCAGGTCGTTGTAAAGGATCATCAGGATTAGGTGCAGACGGCTTGCACAAAGGAGGGCATTGTAATGGGTGACGGCACTGGCTTCCAGCGTATGGAGCTGTTGCTCCACCTCCAGTCGGGCCCGTTGGGACACCAGGGGGAGGCGGTCGTTATTGACGACCCTGAAAAATTCACGGGCGCAGTCTTCCGCCCATTTGAAATGAAGAAAGAACATTTCCACTACAGCGTTGCGGGGGAAAATATCGGCGTGGCGTTGATTGCGCTCGAGCAGCAGGAGGTCGCCGACCCGGGCAAGCCATTGGCCGGAATCGGTCTTCAAGGTCATCTGTCCCCGGCGCAGCAGCATGATTTCGTGTGAAACATTGGTGTGTTCGCGGCTATAGAAATCATGGACGAGCACCTGACTCCGCAATACGGTAATCTCCGGCAACAGACTGAAACAATCCGGAATCCGGACTGTTGGTTCGATATTGTCAGACGACAATTTTTCGCCATTTATTCGCAATTTTTTACTCCCGGAGGCTCTTGTTTTTTATGGGTATTCACTGTACAATAATACTATAGCAAAAAAATGCTTTTTCAATCAGCTCGAGCAAGATTTTTCAGAAAAAGTATAAAACAACAGAAGGAATATGGAAAGATGAGAAAAGTTACAAGATTTACATTGATAGAGCTCCTGGTGGTGATTGCGATCATCGCCATCCTGGCGGCGATGCTGCTGCCCGCGCTCAACAACGCCAGGGAGAAGGCAAACAGCATCAAATGCCTCAACAATATCAAACAACTGGCGGCGGCGCATCTGATTTACACGGGGGATTACGAGGGCTATTTCGTTCCGGCCTGGAAAGACGGTGAGAGCATGAACACCAATGTTTCCGGCTGGCAATGGATTTTCTGGCGAAACAAATATACGCCCAGTGATACATTGTTCGCATGTCCCACCGGCTGGAATTACAACAGCAGCGGCTGGCGGGGTTATAATCCATCCATCGATTCCCCCTCGAAAACGTATTATGGCTCGTACATTAATTATGGATACAATATGGCTGTGGGCGGCTGGCCGAGCAACCCCTGGGGTGTTCGAAGAACTCCGATCAAGGCGAGCCGTATTCCAAAGCCGTCGCATCTCGTTATGGTCAGCGACTGTTATTGGCAGTACGGGTCTTACAACAATCCATTTTATATTTTCTCCAGCAATTATAATTCAAGTACCCAGCAGATGATTCCGTACCATGCGGGGTCTTCGTTCAATATCGCCGGTGCGGACGGGCATGGCGAGTCGTTGAAGTATTCGACTGGACAGCAGGCGCACAGGGATCTTTATGATACGGGACGCCTGGGCTGGGATTTGATGCTGTAGAACACAGAAGGGAAGGGAACGAAATGTTGAAGATTATTGGTATCGTAGGAATTGCCGTCAGCATTCTGGCCTGTCGCGGCGGAGAATTGTCGGGGGCGCAGAAAAAACAATTGGAAAAACTGAATAGGGAAAAGGTCCGAGCTTATTGGATATATGCGGGCGGAGGAAATTTCGAGAAAGCCGCCGCCGCCGGTTTTAATCTGGCCTGTATTCAATACAAGCCCGATATCCTCCCGGAGTCGGCTCCTCCCATCCGTGGCGAAGCCGATCTGGCTCCGAATGCGGTCGCGAAGATGAGGCAGACGGTGGCGGAGGCGAAAAAACATGGAATCGTTCCGATTTTTTCCTCTTACATGTTGAATAAGGATGTCCGCAAGGAACTTGCTAAAAACAAGTACCGGCGCCTGGTCAATATCGACGGCAGAACCGCAGGCGCGGTTCCCTGTTCGCTGGAACGGGATTATTGGATGAACTACCGTAAGCCAATCATGCTCAGCGTGGCGAGGGTGTTGGCGGAGAACGATACGGTCGGCGGTGTATCGTTCGAGGGCGAACTTTACGGGGAACAGTTTTTTGCGGAAAACGACCAGCGGCTGCAACTCTGTTTCTGCGATGCATGTTTCATGCGTTTTGTCCGGGAGCACAATCTGCAGGTCCCCGTCGGGGAGGAGGCGCTTAATAAGCGGGGGAAATGGATTACCGTACAAGGACTTAATTCACTCTACGCCCGGGATATGTACCGGGAACGGCTGAAACTGATGAAGGAAGTGTTGAGCGAAGTACGGAAAACCGCGCCGGGATTCCTGCTGGCTTTCTATCCGTATGCGCCGTCATTCGTGAACAATGCCGATATCAAGGCGGCTGCGACCCCGGAACTGCCCGTGCTGATTTTCAGTCCGCAGGAGTATTTCGACGGCTATACGGGAACAAGTGCCGGACGGATGCGTTATCTGCGGGCGTCCGGGGAAAATGTTCGTTACCTTGGTGGATTGACGATCGGGCATTTTGCCAACCCGCTGCTGTTGACGATGCAGATGCGGCAATTGCTTCAGTTTGCCGACGGTTATTGGCTTTATTGGGGTGGTACGTTGTTTTCGGGGAACTGGAAAGCGTTCAGCCCCGGCGGAAAAGCATACCGCCAGTGTTCGGCGGAATATTATCTTGAAGCGCCGCAACCGGAATATTGGGCGAATTTCAATTTTCTTCGCCAATCTACTTCCACCGAGGCTCCGAAACGGGTGATATCGGAAACGGTTCGCCTGGAAGCCACCGGGAAAACTGAAAACCTACTGACCGAATTTGTACCCGTCGCCCAGTTCAGAGATCTGGCCATTTCTCCTGCAAAGGGTTCCTTCATCCTGCGTCCGGACGGCGGAAAAAAGAATTATCTGGAAGCCGTCGAATGCCCGGTCCCGGTGGAGATCGGAGCGACATACTGCCTGAGTTTTGATTACTCGGTTCCCCGAAACGATATGGGAATGTGCCAGTTGGGAATGGGGATCGTCAATGAGAAATACGCATGGGGCATATATGAGTTCCATCCGTTGGCGGCGGACGGGAAGAAACATCATTACCGGATGCTTCAGACCATGGTCAGCCACTTTTTCAAAATGACTCCAGAAAAACTCGCCGCGCTATCCGCTCCGTGGAAAGTGAAATTTCATTTGCAACCCGGCACTGCAGATCAAGTCGAAGTCGACAATATTAAACTGGAAAAGGTTGAGCGGATTGTTCGGACCATCCCTTTTTCATTGAAAGCCGGGGAGGAACTTGGGGTCATTACCTGGACGGCCGAAGCACCGGAACTGGTTCAGGTCCAGTTGTATGATGATAAGGGCCGAATCCTTCTTGACCAGGTCGCGAGCGGGGCGGATTGCGGAATTTTGAGCAGGCACGCCAGAATAAGGGAATTCAAATTGGCGGTTATCGGCAACCTGATTCCTGGGGTGAATGAATTGACGGTGAAAGTTGATATCGGGATTCAGCAGGGAACGAAAAGCCTGGAAGAATGATGTATTCAGGCAAAGAAAACCCCCGTCGGAGTTCGAATGATTCCGGCGGGGTTTGTTTTTTCAGCTCAACAACTCGGGAGCTTCCAGCAGGCCGCAGGGGACGAGCCGGCGTTTCGAATGGAACTGGAAGGGGCTGCTCCACGGAGGCACTTTTCATATCGTTGAAAATTCCGTTCTCATATCAATTTATAATCAATAGGCGGCTTGCCGTAGTGGTCTTTGAATTTTTTTGAGAAGTGAAATTCATCATAAAAACCAAGTTCAAAGGCTGTTGACTTAACTGGCTGGCCGCTTTCAAGCATGTCTTTTGCCAGTTTCATTTTCTGTTTCAGAATATAGTTTTTCAGGGAAACACCAAACTCTTTGGGAAAGTTTTTAGAAACAAAAGACGGTGAACGTTCAATATGTTTCGCCACCCGTTCCAACGTCAGTTTTTCTTTCAGATGGTCATTGATATAACCTTCGACACGTTCAGCCCAGGGTTTGTTCTTGTATTTAATGATCTCATTTTCGATAATATATTCGCCGATATGCTTGAGAAGTTCTCCAATATCGCGAACCTTCTGCATGGAAAAGGAGCGGGTTTTTCGCAGGAGTTCTTTTTCTTTTGTTGAGTTATATTGATATTCCCTGTCCTTGTCACGGACTTGTCCGAATACGATTGCCCCCGAGTAAATTTTATGTTTGTCATACAGGGGAACAATTCCCTCAAGCAGACCGGAATGACAATGATAAACATGTACTTTGCAGGTGCGTTTGGCCGTTAAGAGATGTTTGCGGTCACATTCAATGCATTCGCGCTCAAAATCCGGGTTTGTGGTGCGGTAGTAATGACAGAATGGAGACATCTGTTTGATGTCAAAATAATCCAACTCGCTTTCCTGCAGGTCAAAGAACGTTATCCGGATATTGAGGACCCGGAACAGCAGGTTCATCACTTCATTCATCTTTTCTGTGTGTAAGACATATTTCAGCATAAAGGCCTCCGTTTTTCTATATTAATATGTATTAATTTGGTGTAAATACAAGTTTTTACATGTAATGAAAATTATATCCATTCATTTATTCAGGCTTTCAATGTATTTTCATATATGTACAAATAACTTGCACAGGAAATGAAAATCATGAATACTTCGGAAATCGTAAATAAGGCATGGCGTAAGGGTATCGCTATTCCAGGCTTTAATATCCCGTACCTCCCGATGATGGCTCCGGTAATCGAAGCCTTGAGAGATACCAACAGTTTTGGGTTGGTTATGGTCGCAAGGCTGGAATGGAAAAAGTTTGAATCAAAAAGTCTGGAAGCAATCAGTGCCGAATACCAGAAGTTGAAGGATGAGAATCATACCCGTCTGCACCTGGATCATATTCCGGTAATTGATGAAGATGGTATAAGGGTTGATTTTGAAGAAAACATTTCCAGGGCGCTGGACAACGGATATGAATCTGTGATGATTGATGGCTCAAGATTATCCCTGAATGAGAATATTGAATGCACGAGAAATATTGTTGAGATCGCGGAAAAATACAATGTTCCAGTTGAGGCTGAGCTTGGCGCGGTAATGGGACATGAGTCCGGCCGGATGCCTTCATACGACGAGTTGTTCGAAAGCAAGAAGGGTTTTACGTCTCCTGATGACGCCAGAAGGTTTGTGGAAGAAAGCGGAACGGACTGGTTGTCAGTGGCGATCGGCAATGTTCACGGCGCAATTTCTGTGGCAGGGAAACAGGAAAAGAAGCTTGAAGCAAAGATTGATATTGAACATTTAGCAAAGATAAACAAGCTTGCCGGAGTCCCTCTTGTTCTTCACGGCGGAACCGGTATCCGCAGGAAATATATCCTTGAAAGCATAAAGCACGGCATTGCTAAAATAAATGTCGCCACTGCTATCAGGCAGCCTTATGAAAATGCGCTCCCGCGGGGTGTGGACGTTGCACAGGAGGCTGTTTACCGGGCAATGCTTGATTTGATAAAAGACGAGCTTTTGATTGAAAATTCAAAAGACATTCTATTTGGTGAGGAATAAAAAATGAACAATAAATCCACATTCGCACTGTATTTCGGAAACCGCGGTTTTTTCCCTGAATCGCTCATTGCCAGTGCCCGGAAAGAGCTGAGTGAAAAGCTGGCCGGGCTTGGTTATCAAACCATCATGCTTGACGAAAAAGCAACTCGCAACGGCGCGGTTGAAACTCCGGCTGAAGGGAAAATCTACGCTGATTTTCTGGAACAGAATAAAGGAAAGTTCCAGGGGGTCATATTGTGTCTGCCTAACTTCGGCGATGAAAACGGCGCGATTGCCGCAATGAAAGATGCCGGTGTGCCAATATTAATTCATGCTTATCCTGATGAAATGGATCAAATGGATTTTGCGTCAAGAAGAGATGCGTTTTGCGGTAAATTTTCCATAATGGATGTTTTCACGCAATACGGTATTCCGTTTACTGCTTTGACGCCGCATACGGTACATCCGTCGGATTGCCGTTTTGCGGAGAATATTGCAGTTTTCGATGGCGTCTGCAAAGTTGTCAAGGGCATGAAGCGCATGACCGTAGGCGCTATTGGCGCCAGGACAACCGCATTTAAGACGATTCGTTTTGACGAGCTTACATTGCAGAAATACGGCATCACGACCGAAACCCTTGATCTTTCTGAAGTGATTTTCCGTACCGGACAACTCAATATCGATACCGATGCATATCGTGCCAGGGCGAATCGTCTTAAGAACTATACGCGCTGGGACGGGGTGCCGGACAAGAGTTTCGTTAACCTCACTAAACTCAGCATCGTACTGGATGAAATAATAGAAGAGTACCAGCTTGACGCGCTGGCATTGCGTTGCTGGCTCGAATTGGAAAAGACTTTGAAGATTTCTCCATGTGTACTGCTTAGCGAACTTAATGATCGTGGTTTTCCGGCCGCCTGCGAGCTGGATGTATGCAATGCGATTCCGATGCTTGCGCTCATGCTTGCCGGCGGTAATCCCGCCGCCTGTCTGGATTGGAACAATAATTACGCCGATGATGACAACAAATGCATTCTTTTCCATTGCGGTCCGGTGCCGCAATCAATGATGACAGCAAAAGGGCGGGTCATAGATCATCCGATGTTTGCCAAATCCCTTGGAGCGGGATGCGGCTTCGGATGCAACATCGGCAGAATTGCCCCGACTTCTTTTACCTTTGCCAGTTCAATTACCGTTGATGGTAAACTCAAATTTTATCTTGGAGAGGGAGAGTTTACGGATGACAAGATTCCTGAAGAATTTTTCGGCTGTGCCGGAGTCGCCCATATTGACGGACTTCAGGAAAAATTGAATAAAATCGGCTATGCCGGATACCGCCATCATGTCGCAGTTGCATCCGGATTGACCAAAGAATCGATACAGGAAGCGTTTACGAGATACCTTAACTATGAAATTATGGATATTTAAGCATGAGTTATCTGGGGCTTGACATCGGAACCAGCGGCTGTAAGGCTGCTGTTTTTGAAGAAGACGGCAGTTGCACGTCCAGGGCATACCTTGATTACCGGTTGATAAGTCCACAACCGGGTTGGGCTGAACTTGATTCAAACGAAGTCATAGCGAAATGTTTCGAGGTTATCAGGCGCGCCGTTAAAAATGCCTCCGCCGACAAGGTTAAAGCTATCGCAATTTCAAGTCAGGGGGAGGCGTTTACTCCAGTCGGGAAAACCGGTGAATTTCTCGGCAACGCCATGATTTCGTCTGATTGCCGTGCGAAAGCCCTGATTAAAGACTGGGAGGATCAGTTTGGTTCCGATAAACTTTATCGAATAACCGGACACTCTTCGTCCGCAATGTTTACGCTGTTTAAGCTCATTTGGCTTAAAGAAAACCGGCCGGATATCTGGGCGGAAAGTCAGGCATTTTACTGTTTTGAAGATCTTATGCACTATCGTCTGGGAATTGTTCCGGCAATCGGGTGGCCTTTGGCGGGAAGAACCATGCTTTTTGATATCAACAGTCATTGCTGGAATGACGAAATCCTT
>CALABZ010000269.1 GCA_937888615.1 uncultured Lentisphaeria bacterium
GGGCCTGCCCCGGCAAACTGATCTCCGTCTGACGATGACTGATCATTGGCTTTCCTTCTGTAATAACAGTTGTTATATCAATTATAATAACAGCAGGATTGAAAATGTCAACCCCCCTCTCTAAAAATTATCTGATATTTTCAGAATTTCGCCCTGTGAGCAACCAGCGGCGGGGATAGGGAAAATGCGAGGCGGCCTCCGCGTGGGAAAGGGATTTCGCCCGATGGGCGACCAGCGTTCCACCGCTGGACCCCGTGCGGGCAACGGCCCGCTGCGAATGGACGTTAGGGGGGGAAATGTATTATTTCGCAAGGGGAAAACCCGGATCTGTCCGGGTTTCTCCCCGGACAAAAAGAATTTCGCCGCTGGTCGTACCCGCCGCTGGTCGCCCAGCGGACGAAATCCCCTCTTTCTTCCATTTCCCGATTTTTGATAAAAGAGAGCATGGAATGCCGGTTGTTTTCCTGTTTTTCCGCGATATTGTAAAAAAAATGGAATTTTTTTGAAATCCGATGTCACAAAATCGCTTTTCACACGTTATTCAGGCAGAATCTTGTAACTGGAACAATGATGGTGGAAGAAAATGACCGGGAACTGATCCGTTCCTATCTGAATGGTTCGGACGCCGCTTTCGAGCAGCTTTACGAACGATATAAACGGCCGCTTTACGGTTATCTGCTTAGCATGTTGCCGGCGGCTGACGCCGACGATGTGTTCCAGCAAACCTGGGTTCGGGCCTGCACCGCCCTGCCCGGCTATCATTGCCGGGACAAATTTCAGGCGTGGTTATTTCGCATCGCCCGCAATCAGGTGGTGGACCTGATCCGCCATCGCAGCCGTCGCCGTGAGCTGGAGTCGACATACACGCCGGAGCCGGAACGCCAGGCAATGAACGAGGAATTGAAGCAACAGTTGGAGGAAGCGCTCCGACAACTGGGACCGGAACAGCGGGCGGTTTTTCAAATGCGCCGGAAAAACCTGTCGTTCAAGATCATTGCCGCGGAACAGCAATGCACGGTCAACACGGCGGTCAGGCGCATGGGTTACGCAATAGATAAACTGAAGAAGATGCTGAAACAGAAATGAGGAGGCAAACGTGAGAAAGTGCGAAAAAATCGTTCGCCGCATCCGCGAATCGAATGGCGAACTCGACGAGGAATTATTGAAGCATTGTCTGGAATGCGGAAACTGCCGCAATGAATTGACCGCCCTGCTGGCGGCTTCGGATGCCGGAGCGTTCGCCGTTCCCGGTAAACTTGACGTATCTGTGACCCGGGCCTGCCGCAATGGCCGCAAACGGAAAATCCACCACCGTATGAAACACTCCATGATCTGGTCGGGCGCGGCGGCGGCGCTTTTCTGCATGAGTTTGCCCCTGTGGTATTTCAGCCCGGCCGAGCCGCCAGAGGAAACCGGTTCATACGCCATAGCGCCGGACTGGGATGGCGGCGGCGCGCTCCTCGGGGAACTCTCCGATATCAACACGGAAATCTCACACACACAAGAAATGCTGAATTCCGGCGGCAGACGCAATAAACCCGAACCTTCGATCTAATTATACGAGGATTAAGATGAAAATAATCATTTGTTTACTGGCGGCCTGTCTGGCGTTCCCCCTGTGGATCGCCGCCGCGGCGGAGGCTCCGCCAAAGGAAAAATCGGAGGTACTCTCCCAAAAGGAACTCCGGGAACTGTTGACAGACCCAAAAAACCTGTTCAATGCCAGCGTGTTAATCTTTGGAATGAAGAAAGAGGAACAGGAAAAATTGCGCAGCCTTTACCGCGACGACCGCGAGGCCGCCCGCAAATTCGTTCTCGACAAACTGGAGGAAAGCAAGCAATGGAAGCAAAAAAGCAACCAGCAAATCCAGCAGACCGCCAGGGATTTCCGCCAAAGCAGGGATAAAGAGGAGAAAGAAAAGCTCCGTCAGCAACTGCGCCAAATGTTGACAGAACAGTACAATCGCACCTCGGAAGAAATTTCGGACCGTCTGAAGATGCAGGAACAGCGCTTGAACGAAGTTCGCCGCGCCTACCGGAGCCGGATCGAAAACGCCGACCGGGCCATTGATTCCCAACTTGATAAGTTGACCCATAAGCAACCTGCCAACCGCAAAAAAAGAATGAAAGAAGCAAGCGATGAATGAAATGACGACATTTTCCGCGCCCGCCGCGCTGGGCGAATGCTATCTGGCCATGAGTGCCGTGCCGGGACGCAATTTCCATGCCGAAGCCGAAGAACTGCTGGACCGTTACCGGAAAATCACCGGCGGTACGATTCCGGTCTGGGTCCGTTTCCACCTGAGCGACATCGCCAATCAGGCGGATGAATTGCGGCATCTCGTCGGTGATGAAATCGCGATGGTTGGACAAGCCCCGGTCAACGGCACCAGGATTGCACTGGAAGCCTATCATCTGAAGCCTGAGGCCTCCTCACCCGAAACGATTGCCGCGGGCGCCATGCGCGAATTCAAATTACGCCATTATCGACTGCTTTATTTTCATCGTCCCGCGCTCACCTCCAGCGGCAGCGGCTCCCAGATGAGCGAAGAGTTTGAAACGGCGGAGAAAATTCTGAGATCACGTGGTGGCAGTGTTGCGGCAAACCTCCAGCGCACCTGGATTTACTGCCGGGACATCGACAATAATTATGCTGACCTCGTCACCGCCCGCCGCGAGGTCTTCGCCGAATACGGACTGCGAGCGGAAACCCATTTCATCGCCAGCACCGGTATGGAAGGCGAATCCGATCCCTGCGACCGGCTGGTGCGCATGGACTCTTTCGCCCTGTTCGGCCACCGCCCGGAACAGATCGAATACATGCACGCTCCGGAACACCTGTCGCCCACCCATATTTACGGCGTGACTTTCGAGCGCGGTACCCGGATCATTTACGGCGACCGCTCCCATTATTACATATCCGGTACGGCCAGCATCGACCGCGAAGGGAAAATCGTCCATCCCGGCGACATCGAGCACCAGACCGAGCGACTCATTGAAAACGTTGAAGCCCTGTTGAGCAACCACGGCGGCGCACTGACCGACCTGAAACAGGCGGTCGTTTACCTGCGCGACCCCGCCGACCGAATCCCGGTGGAAAACGTGCTCAACCGGCGGCTCTCCCCGGAGCTACCCCGGATTATGGTCAAGGGTTCCGTCTGCCGTCCCGGCTGGCTGGTCGAAATGGATGGCATCGCCGTCAATGCCAATGGCAATCCCGCATTCAAGGAATTCGTATGAGAAGTGCGCCAGGAGAACGAATATGAGATTGAAACATCTGCTGCTGCCGTTCCTGTTATGCCTCGCCGCCGGCGCAACCGCCGCGACGGCGGAACAGCGGCTTTATGCCAAATCAACCCCGGTGGCGATCGAAGACCGGCTGGACCGGACCCTCGCCGACGACTGGAAACGGAATGACATCGCGCTTCCGCATGAAGCGTCGGACTCCGTCATGGTGCGGCGGCTCTATCTCGACCTCGCCGGACGACTCCCGACGGCGGACGAGGCGCGTGCTTACGTCAACTCCAAGGCTCCCGACAAACGCACGGCACTCATCGACAAGCTCCTGGCGTCAAACGACTTTTTCGATTACTGGACCATGCACTGGTGCGACATTCTCCGGGTCAAATCCGAATTTCCGATCAATCTGTGGCCGAATGCGGTCTACGGTTATCAGCGGCGCATCCGCCAATTTCTCTCGACGAATGAACCGTATGATCATTTCGCCCGCGCGCTCCTGACCACAAACGGCAGTAATTTCCGGGTGCCCGAAGTCAATTTCTACCGTGCTACCGCGGACCGCACCCCTGCGGGGTTGGCGAAAGCCGCCGCCCTGACCTTTCTCGGCATACGGCTTGAGAAACAACCGGAAAAAGAACAGCAGACTTTCATCGCATTCTTTAAAGAGGTCGGATTCAAAAACACCAAGGAGTGGAAAGAAGAGATCGTCTACTTGAAAAAACGGGTTCCCCCGCACAAAGTCGCCCTTCCCGGCGGCACCGAAGTCATGATCCCCGATTCCGGCGATCCCCGCGCGGCCTTTGCCGAAGCGGCGGTGGCGCATCCATATTTTGCCCGAGCGCTGGTGAACCGGGTATGGTACTGGTTCTTCGGTCTGGGCATCGTCAATGAAGCGGACGACCTGCGGGCCGACAACCCGCCGGTGAATCCGGAACTGCTTGACGAACTGGCTGACGGATTCGTCAAGTCCGGCTATGATTTTCGCCTGCTCTGCCGCAGGATCGCCAATTCCGCCGCCTATCGCACCACTCCGGGAAGCGGCGAAAAAGCCGAACAACATTTCGCCTCCTATCCGGTACGGCGACTCGACGCCGAGGTGCTGGACGACGCCATTCGCGACCTGAGCGGAACCCCCAGCAAATATTCGAGCGTCATCCCCGAACCCTTTACGTTCATCCCGCCCGAAGCCCGTACCATCACGTTGGCCGACGGCTCAATTTCCGGCTCGTTCCTGATCCTTTTCGGCCGTCCGGCACGCGACTCCGGCACGCTCGATGAACGCAACGACAGCATCAATTCCTCGCAACGCCTCAAACTCTTCAATTCCGGCGAGCTCTACCGCCGTCTCGGCCGGGTGCTGCAGCGCCCGGAACTTAAAAAACTGCCGTTCCCCCGCAAGCTCGAAGAACTCTATTGGATGTTTTATTCCCGTCCGCCGACCGACGACGAGGCGGACACCATTCTGAACGCACACAGACGCGCCCGGAAAAAATGGAATCTCCAGCAGGATATCTGCTGGATTCTGTTGAATTCCCGCGAATTTCTGTATCGACATTAGAGGAGACTGCAAAATGAACAGACGCGAATTTCTGAAAAACATGGCCGCGCTTACCGCGCTCGGCGCAGTAACTCATATCGCCGGGCGTCCCTTTTCCGCGTTCGCCGCCGACGCCCCCCTCCCCGCGAAAATCAGCCCTCCCGCCAAAGCCCGTTCCGTCATCGAAATCTGGGTTTGGGGCGGTCCAAGTCAGCTCGAAACATTCGACCCGAAACCCAAAGCGCCGCGTGACTACAACGGCGGTTTCAAAGCTATTCCGACCAATGTGCCGGGCATCGAAATCAGCGAATTTTTCCCGCTGCTCGCCAAGCATGCGGACAAGTATTCACTGATCCGCAGCATGACCCATCCCTACCCCGGCCACGAAACCGCCACCTATCTGATGCAGACCGGACGCAATCCCGGCGGCGGCAAGGTGTTCCCCGCCATCGGCGCGGTGATCGCCATGTTCAAGTCCAAAGATTACAAAGGCGACATTCCCCCGTATGTCATCCTGACTGTCCCGAAAGGACGTTTCTCCGAAGTCGGCTTTTTGAGCGAACGCTACAGCCCGCTGGTGACTGGCGGCAATCCGGCGGCGGCTAAATTCATCGTCGACGGCATCGTACCGCCCGGCGGGCTTTCCAAAGAAGAACTGGCCGACCGTTTCGAACTGTTGGAACGACTCGACACCTTCGGGCGCGCCGCCGCATCCTCCCCCGCGTTCAAGGAATTCGACACCGCCGGAGAAAAGGCGCGCAAAGTCATCGAAGGCGACGGCGCCAAGGTCTTTGACCTCTCCCAGGAAACCGCCGAAATGCGTGAACGCTACGGGCGCAACCAGCTCGGGCAATCCTGTCTGGTGGCGCGGCGGCTGGTCGAAGCCGGAGTCCCCTATATCACCATCAACGCGCAGGGATGGGACACCCACAAACGCCATTTCGAAACCATGAAAACCAAGGCCGCAGAAATGGATCGCGCCACCACCGCCCTGATCACCGATCTCCATGAAAAGGGCTTGCTCGACAGTACAATCATCTGGTGGACCGGCGAATTCGGCCGTACCCCGAAAGTCGCCTGGGAAGCCCCCTGGAACGGCGGTCGCATCCATTATTGCAAATGTTTCTCGTCTCTCGTGGCGGGCGGCGGCTTTGCCGGGGGCCGGGTCGTCGGCGCCTCCGACGCCCTCGCCGAAAATGTGGTGAAACGCCCGGTCGCCCCGCAGGACATGCT
Source organism: uncultured Lentisphaeria bacterium (assembly GCA_937888615.1). GTDB lineage: Bacteria > Verrucomicrobiota > Lentisphaeria > Victivallales > Victivallaceae > UBA5239. The sequence continues at coordinate 6,011 of CALABZ010000269.1, forward strand.
CGGCAGTATTTATGAACTGTGCGGCATTGACCCCGACGGCCCCCTGCCAAACCCGATCGGCCTGACCGCAACCGTACTGCCCCCCGAATCCCCCGCGGGACGGCTCCGCGAAATCTACCGGTAAAAGGTGTAATATGATGATGAAAAATACGCTCCTTGCCTTCCTTTTCATACTTGCCGTACCGGGGCTCCAGGCCGGACGGGATCCGTATGTCGGCTATCTTTATCCGAGCGGGGCGCAGGCGGGAAGCACAACCCAGATACTGGTCGGAGGGCAGAACCTCAACGGCATTCGCGCGGCGCTGGTATCCGGCAACGGCATCATGATCCACAAAATCACGCCTGTCCCAAACTTTATGAACCCGGACGGCACACAGCGTACCTACCTGTTGAAATGGATCAAAAACATCGAGAACGGAAAACCCGCCCGTCCTCCACTGCCGGAGGACACCAATTCCTGGCGTAAAAATCCGTGGTGGGAAAAGCTTGACCAGCTCGACCCGCTCTCCCTGAGCCTCGTCATCCGCGACCTCAATATGCGACGGAATCCGTTGCAGGCTTCGCCGTCGATCCGCCAGATGGCGATTATCGAAATCAAGATCAGTCTAAACGCCGCGCCCGGTGTACGCGAATTGCGTTTATGGGGAAACCAAGGCATCTCCCCCCCGAAACTTTTTTATGTGGATGCCGCCCCCCATATCCAGGAGCCGCTCTACACGCCCCCGCCGCAACAGCCGGATCGCAAAGAACCGCCCAAACCTCCGCCGGAAACGCCCCGCGTCACTTTATTCCCAGCCGTACTTGACGGACAAATCCTGCCGGGTGAAACCGACCGTTATCACCTGACGCTGAAAGCCGGACAGGACTACACCATGACCATGACCGGACGCAAACTGCTGCCGTTCATCGGCGACGCCGTGCCGGGCCATTTCCAGCCGGTGCTCCGGCTCCTCGGTCCGGACGGCGCCGAAGCCGCGTTCGTTGACGATGAATATTTCAACCCCGACCCGATCCTGCGTTTCACCCCGTCGAAGGACGGCGAATACACGCTGGAAATCCGCGACAACCTCTACCGCGGGCGGGAGGATTTCGTTTATCGGCTGCTGATCGAATCAGTCAACAGGCCCTACCAGTTCAGCCAAACATCTCCTTTCCCAAGAATGCTCCATGTCGACAGCAAAATCGTCCGCCAGCCGTTGTGGGCCGAAAACCCGCAAGTCATCACCGGGGCTCTCACCAAGAAAGGAGAAACGGCGGTATTCACCTTCAACGCCAGAGGCGGTACCCAGATTGTGATCGACGTGGCGGCGCGACGCAATGGTTCTCCGCTTGATGGAGTGTTGCGCGTGTTCAAACCGGACGGCACACTCCTGGCGAAATCCGACGACGCCGCCTCGCCGTTGAATATCGGCGAATACCTCCAACAGGTCGATCCTTATCTGAAGCTGGATATTCCGGCCAACGGGACTTATCGGGTTGAACTCACCGACCTGACCGGCGCGGGCGACCCGAACTATCGCTATTGGATGCGCATCGGCCCTCCGCAACCGAATTTCGAGGTATACACCACGCAGTCGATGTTGAACTTGAGTCCCGGCCAGACCGGAGAATTGAAACTCCGTGTCGAACGAACGGATCAATTCGCTGAAGGAATTGAAATCAGTTGCGACGAGCTCGAATTGATGGGTTCCACAGTCATTCCGGCGAAGGCGACCGAGTTTACCATTACGCTGAAAAACCCCGCT
>CALABZ010000270.1 GCA_937888615.1 uncultured Lentisphaeria bacterium
TAACCCGATAGCCGTCATGACGAAACCCGCCGCAGGGAAGCATCAGTTCCGGCACCGTTTTGCGGCGGTGCCGCTTGAAGGCCTTGCGATACCCGGCGTAACGCTCCTCGCTGCTGGCCAGCAACGCAATTCTCCGGTGCCCCATCCGGATCAGGAGCGAGGTGATATCATAGAACCCTTCTTCCAAATCGGGCATGATATAAGCACAATCCAGTTCCGGTACCCGGTACGGAATACCGACCAGTCGATGCAGGTTTTGTTCCAGGTAACGGGTCTTCCGAATCCCCCCGATTCCCCCCGAAACGAACACGCCGTCGCACTCCGACAACAACGCGGCAATCCGTTCATCCAGCGGTTCGAAATGCGGATCGCAAACCGCCACCAGCGGGCGCAGGCCCGAACGGTACAGATACCCGATCAACGCGTTCTGCACCTGAATTTCGTATTCGCCGATCACCGGGCTGGCGATCAATCCGAAACGGCCGCTGATCTTGCCGGCGGATGTGCCCGGATAGTTGACCATATATCCTTTGCCATGGATCGGGATAATCAGTTTTTCCCGCTCCAGCTCGCGAAAAGCGTGCCGGATGGTGGTCCGCGACATCTTCAGCCTGTCCTGAAGCGCCCGTTCCGAATCCAGGTAATCCGGCCGCCGCTCCGCAATGTCTTCGCGGATATACTGCATAACCTGGAGATAAAGTTTTTCCGTTTTCTTCTGCATCATTTGCATCACTCATCATGAAACTGGTAACTACCAGTTATTAAAATAATGCAAAAACAAAAATTGTCAAATGCCTTTCCACAAAAAGAAGCCGGTCTTGCAATTTAAAATACAAGGAGACCCGAATGGAAGAAACCCGGCCCAAAAGAATGATGAACAGGACGCGGGGAGCGCGGACTCGAGAGATGCTGAGCCTGAAAATGCGGGAAGCCCCTCGCATGTTTGCCATTTTCTGCTCCGGTCGTCCGGAAGACAAAAACCCCTCACATTCTTCTATTGCTGCTATTTTTCCTTTTTCGGTGATTGACATTTGGCATTTTCGGCTGTATAATAATATTGTTGAAACGGTTCAGCAATTGTTTAGCAAGGACGAATCACAGTGAAATCATTACGGGAAATATCGAAAGAATTGAACTTGGCGCCGCCCACGGTGTCGATGTGTCTTTCGGCGAATCCGGGGCGTTACCGCCTGAGCCCGGAAACGGTGAAGCGCGTCCGTGAATACGCGGCCAGCCAGGGTTATGTGCCGAACCGCATGGCGCGTCAGCTTTCGTGTCCCACGGTGACACCGGTCGGATTGTTGATTTCCGGCGGCGTGAGCTCGGACAAAAGCTACAATGGACTGCGTCAGACCATGGACGAATTGCGGATCGCCGGTCGCGAATTCATCGTTCAGATCGTTCCCTGGGGAAAACTTTCCGAGGTGGTCGCTTATCTGAAAGGCATGAGGGTGAAGGATATCATTTACTACGGTGTTTTCAAAGACCGGACTCCCTCCTATGTGTGCCGTTTCAGCAATGACCAGCCGATGAAGGAAGATATTGCCAAGCTGGCAAAATTGCTCAAGGATATGCGTTTTTTCGCCATTGATTACGACTTTCCGATCAAAGAAGATACGCTGCTTACCCAGAACTTTTACTGCTGGGGAATCGACCGCAAAAGATGTATGGCCCGGCTCTTCCAGATGCTGGAAAAAAACGGCAAAACAAGCATCATGTGCGATGTCGGAAGTTTTCACCTGATGGAAGAAATGGTTCCGGACACGCGCCGGGTTTTCCGTTATAGCAATATTTTCGACGCCTATCTGCAGGGGCATATCTGGGCCGAGGAATTCGTCGCCACCCGCAAGTATCTGAAAACCGACGTCGTTATCCTTCACAACGACTATTCCTGCATCTCGTTTATCGACGGGTTGAGAAACTATGGGCTGAAAGTGCCGGACGATGTCGAACTGATCGGTTTCGACAACCTCGAATTCTGCAATTACTCCAATCCGCGCCTGACCTCCATTGAGCTCCCCGGCGACGGCATTCAACAGGCGCTTGACGCTATCCTGAACGACCGGGAGGTGAACCCCGTTAACATATTCGACGCGAAAATCATCTGGCGGGAGTCAGCAACCATAACTCAATAAATCAAAACCGAAATAACCAAATAAAACAAAAGGATTCAACCATGAAAAAGAGATTCACACTCATAGAATTGCTGGTCGTGATCGCGATAATCGCGATCCTTGCCGCCATGCTGCTGCCGGCGCTGAACAACGCCCGCGAATCAGCACGTACTTCCAAATGCATGAACAGCCAGAAAACCCTTGGCACCGCATTTTCCTTTTACCTTCAGGACAATGGGGACGTGTTTCCGCACTATGGTCATGGCGTGAATGCGATCCTGCCGGATGCGGCAGATCGTTCCGACGCGGCGAATTACGACTATTGGTGCTGGGTCGTAAGCCCCTATTTCGGCGGCGGCGGCGCCTATAATTCCGGCGAGCGCTGGAAACCGGTTTCGTGTCCGTCGCGCAAAACAGGTACGGATTACGGCATCGGCACCGGCATTCATTACGGCTACAACCTGAACCATGTCGGCAGTGACCGCCGCTACACCGGTTCCACCACCACGACTTCACAGGTCGGGCAGTTCAAGCGTCCCTCCCACACCATGCTGACCATCGAATCCGTCCGTTGGACGGTAGCGGGCGACGTCGAATCCGGCACGGGTTATCTGTGGTGCAGCGACCAGCTTCCCTCCGCCTCGGTCCCCTACGCTCCTTTCGGCGTTCACAACAATTACGCCAATATGCTGCTGATTGACGGACACGTCGAAAAAATCCTGTCCAGTTCGAGCGTTCCGGAAAGTTCCCAGAACGGCGTCCTGCCCTATAGCGGCACCGCCATACAGAAGCTGGAATCACGGTATTCGAGGTAAGAACCGATGACGAGACAAATATTGGCAATCCTGTTTTTGGCAGCCCTCGGAGCGAACGCCGGAGATTTTCAAATGCACCTTACGAACGACGACATCATTGCATGGGATGGCTCGCCCCTGATTCTTGCCGAAAAAGTCATCCTGGGGGAAGAACCCATTGAGCTGAAAAAGTCGGCCAGAGTGACCGAAAAAGACGGTTGGCAGACCTTGAACAACTGGCAGGAATCGGGTCCTATGAAATGCCGCCGCGAACTTGCCTTATCGCCGGACGGTAATGAAGTCGAAATCAGTTTTCAGGGACAAGTTGACTCCTATACGGTGGACGGCATGTCGGCCATCTACGGTTTTTATGTGGATCTGAAATCGCTCGACGGCATGAAATTCAAGGCCATTGGCGGGCGGACCGCGCGCCCGACCATGAAAGAGGGTACGGTTTCATTGAACATGAAAAACGGCAACATCGCGGGCGGTCCCGTCCGTTGGATCAGCTTTGAAAAAGACGGCCGGGCCATATCTTTCGATTTCAATCCGCAGGGCGTCGCCACCTACACGGACTTCGGTCCGAACGGTATTCAGGGCCTGTGGAATGCCTCGAAAGCCGGGGATCGCCTCTATTTTTCCGTCGGCTATACCTACCGCTTTTTCGGCGGCACCATCACCGGCAACCAGGCACCTGATGATCCCAGCAATAACGCGAGCGACACGGGCGGTGGCGTGTACGCCGGATCCTCTGC
>CALABZ010000271.1 GCA_937888615.1 uncultured Lentisphaeria bacterium
CAGCAGTCCGTCGTCGTGATTGCGGATGGCCCGGACGATGAGGTCGCTGAGCAGTTCGCCATAGCAATATTCGACCACTAACAATTTGTGTAGAAAGTCATTGCAGCCGAGCGGGCGGGCGATGTAATGGGGCCAGCCGGAAAACCCGTAGCCGCGCATCATCTCAAGGTTGTGGAATTCACGTTCCATCCGGCGCGAGGCGGTTTCCGGGGCCAGTCGGTCCGAATGGAAAAATTTACCGATGACCCTGCTGCCGGAGTATTTCTCCTCATACATATAGACTTCGTTTGAGCCGGAAAGTCGAAAAACCCGGTATTTGACCCGATCCGAAAAACCGGTGATCTGAGGTTGGATATCATATTTCAGGTAGTGATACAGCGGATCATGTACAGGCAAATGCCCTAAATATTCGTTCACGGAGGCTCCTTAAGCTGAATTCCCGGAAATTTAAATCAGGCGTGTCCGAGCACGTAACGCAGGATATCCCAGCATTTGCGCACGGATTCGATATTGACCCGTTCACCGGGTGCGTGAACGTTTTCCATGGTTGGGCCGAACGAAACCATCTCCAGATTGCGGTTCAGGGCTCCGATCACGCCGCATTCGAGTCCGGCGTGAATGGCGGTGATATTGAGTTCCCGGTCCAGAACCTTGCGGGCGGCTTCCTGAAATACCTGTACCAGGTGCGAGTTCGGTTGTGGAGCCCAGCCTGGGTATTCGCTGCCGACATGGGTGACGGCTCCGTATTGCTCGAAGTGCGCCACCAGCGAGGCGGTAAGACTGTCGCGGTGTTCATCGTTTTCGCTGCGCTGTGAGGTGCAGATGCGGATCTCATCCGGGGCGGTGCTGAGGACGGCCAGGTTGGCCGAGGTGCCGACCATGCCCGGAATTGTCCCGCTCATTTCGATCACGCCGTGGCGGCAGGTGGAGATCGCTTCCAACAGATACTTCTGGAAGTCCGGCGAGAAAATTCTTCGGACGGCCGGATGACACACTGCTTCGATTTTTAGGTTCGGTTCGTTATCGCCGAACTGTGATTTCAGCTCGACCTCGTATTTTGAGGCGAATTTGAGCAGTTCGTCGCGCTTGGAACCGGGAACGACGCAGATGGCCGAGGCGTCGCGCGGGATCGCATTGTCGCGACTGCCGCCGTTGATCGAGGATATCCGCGCCTGGAAAGGTTCGGCTTTGCGGAAAAATTCCGCCAGCAGTTTGATGGCGTTGCCGCGGGGCAGGTGAATATCCGCCCCGGAATGGCCGCCCAATAGTCCGCTCAGCGTGATTTGCAAGGTGAACTGATCCGGAGGTGGCGATTCCCAATCCGGGACAAACGAAAAGTTGGCCCGGCTGCCGCCGGCACAGCCGACGTACAGTTTGTCCAGTTCTTCGGAATCAAGGTTGATCATCATATGCGGATAGCTGATCCATTCGGGGGGCAGGGAAAATGCGCCATGCAGTCCGACTTCCTCCTCGACTGTAAAAATAGCCTTGATCGGCACATGGTTGAAATCACGGGAAAGCAGCGCGGCCATGGCCAGCGCCACGCCGATGCCATTGTCAGCGCCGAGCGTGGTGTTTTCGGAGACGACCCAGCCGTCTTTGACGGTGGCCGGAATGGTGTCTACTGAAAAATTGAAGTCATAACCGGCGCGAACCTGCGGCACCATGTCGAGGTGACTTTGCAATATGACGGTGCGGCAACCGCTCCAGCCGAGGGAGGCGGGTTTTTCAATCATCAGGTTCCCCGACTCGTCGGCCCGGCAATGCAGTCCGGCTGATTCGGCGGTATGGCGCAGGTATTCACGCAGTCCGCCTTCTTCCCCGGAGGGGTGCGGGATGCTGCAGATGGCGGCAAAGACTCTCCAGACGCACTCGGGAGTGAGTCCGGCAATTTCTTCATTCATGTCAGAAGGCTCCGTGTCAAAAATATTGATCATTGTTAATTATATCATTTTTCGTTCGAAAGTCAAATTTTTTACTGGAAATTATTATGGAGAACCACAATTTCCATCGGAAATTTTTTCCTTTGGATTGGAAAATCCGGGGGAAATGAGTATGTTATTCTATTACTATTTATTCAACACCGGAGATACAATGTCCGATATTAATTTGACGCCGATGATGAAGCAGTACCGGGCCGCCAAGGAAGACAGTCCGAAGGACGCGATCCTGCTTTTCCGGCTGGGCGATTTTTATGAGATGTTTTTCGACGACGCGGAGCGGGCAAGCAAACTTCTTGATATTACGCTGACCAAGCGTCAGGGGTACCCGATGTCGGGGTTTCCGTGGCACGCGCTGGATACGCACCTGCCGAAGTTGATCGCCGCCGGAGTCAAGATCGCCATCGCCGAACAGATGGAAGACCCCAAGCTGGCCAAGGGAATCGTGAAACGCGAAATCACCCGGATCATTACGCCGGGAACCGTGATCGACGCCGTGGCCCTGAACCCCGAATGCAACAACTTTTTGACCGCCCTGGTCATGCGCAAAGAGCGTTTCGGCCTGGCGTCGCTCGATATCAGCACCGGAGAGTTCCGGGTGACGGAGCTCGACAGTGCCGCCGCCGCCGAAACCGAAATGAACCGCCTCGGCGCCCGCGAGTGTCTGGTCGCTGAATCCCTGCTCGATGAGTGGAACGCCAAGCAGACCCGCCCGGCGGAATTCGTCCGCAAAATGCTGTGGACCCCGCTCCCTGACTGGATATTTTCTCGCGAGAACAGCGAAGAAACTCTGAAGCGTCAGTTCCAGACCTCCACGCTGGACGGTTTCGGCTGTCGCGACCTGCCGCTGGCGGTCTGCGCGGCGGGCGCCGTGCTTCATTACGCCATCGAAAATCTGAAGCACCCCGCCGCCCATATCCGGCGGCTGCGGAGCTATCAGAACAGCGATTACATGACACTGGATTCAATTTCCCAGCGCAATCTGGAACTGGTCGAACCGATGTTCGGCAACCGTGAGAGCACCCTCCTTCATGTCCTGAACCAGACCAGTACGCCGATGGGAAGCCGGTTGATGCGCGAGTGGATTCTCCGCCCGCTCTATAACCGCGAACAGATCAACGAACGTCTCGACGCCGTTGAAGCCTTGAAAGACGACCCCCTGACGCTGGCCGAAACGCTGGAGGTGATCGGAACGATCCGGGATCTCGAGCGCATCATCGGCCGCCTCAATCTCGGCAGTGCCAATGCGCGTGACCTGGCGGCGCTGGCTCATAGTTTGTCGATCATTCCCGAGGTTCGGATGCTGCTGGATAATTTTTCCACGAAGTTGCTTGACGAACTTAAAAATAACCTCGAACCGCTACCCGAACTGGTCGAAAAAATCCGTTCGGCAATCGTTGACGAGCCGCCGCAAATTATTACCGAGGGCGACATTATCCGCGAAGGCTACAGCGCCGAACTCGACGAACTGCGCCGCTGGGCCCGCGATGGCAAGAATTGCCTGAGCGAAATTCAGGCCCGCGAACAGGAACGCAGCGGCATTAAATCGCTCAAGGTCCGTTACAATAAGGTGTTCGGTTATTATATCGAGATCAGCAAGAGCAATCTGAATATGGTGCCCGAGGATTATATCCGCAAGCAAACATTGGTGAACGCCGAGCGTTTCATCACCCCCGAACTGAAAGAACTCGAAAGCAAAATTCTGGGGGCGGAAGAGAAATCCAAGGCGCTCGAACACGAACTGTTCCTTCAGCTCCGCGAATCGGTTCTCGAATACACCGCCCGCATTCAGGATATCGCCGCCGCCATTGCCCGCATCGATGTGCTTGGGGCGTTGGCTGAATGCGCCCGGCGGAAATACAGAGGCGGGTGATGCGCAATGAACG
>CALABZ010000272.1 GCA_937888615.1 uncultured Lentisphaeria bacterium
TAGTCAAGCGCCAGCGGCACATGAAGTCCCCCCGCCCCCTCCAGCAATACCGTCTGAAACGCGCGCTGGAGGTCTTCGGTGGCTTCCGTGATCACGGCGCAGTCGATTTCCCGGTGCTCCATCGCCGCGGCAAGGTGCGGAGAAGCCGGATATTTGAATATCTGCCGGCAGGTCGTCCCCAGCAGGTCCCATTCGGTTGGTTCGATTCCCATCAGCCGCCGGTGGGTCAGGATATCCTGCGAAATCCCCCCCTCCTGCCCGGTCTGGACCAGTTTCTGGGTGATTACGTTGACTTTCCTCGTCATCAGGTAACGTGCAATCAGTCCGGTTGCATACGATTTACCGATGTCCGTATCAATACCGCTTACGCAAAAGACTGCCATGATCACTCACTCCTTTTCATTTTGCGGGCAATCACGATGATCGGGTGGTAGGTCAATGACACGCCGGAATCATCGCCGAAGCGCTCCGCGTATTCGTCCATGAATTTCTGCATGGTGGATTTGGTCCAGATATCTTTGCGGATGCCGGTCACGCCGGTCCTCTGCAAGTGTTTCAGCAACGCCAGCGAATCGGGAAACCGCAGAACGCGGCGCTGTTCGGAAAAATAAAGTTCCTCGTAACAATAACCGAGCGCCTGCCGGATTTCGTCGGGCGTCAGGTAGCGAAGCTTAATGTCCAGCAATTCACCGATTTCCCGGACATTGTCGGGGCCAAAGGTGGAAAACGCAATCGTGCCGCCGACCTTCAGCTTTTCGGCCAGTCGCCGCAACACGCGCTCCATGTTTTCCATCCATTGAAAGGTGGCGTTGGAAACGATCAGGTCGAGCTCGCGCGGCATTCCGGGCAAAGTCTCGACATCGCCGGCCATGAAGTCGCATGCCGTCATTTCCATGATCGGCACCATGTACTCCGGCACGAGATCGTTGACCGTGAGCTTGTCGTAGGTGAACTCCTGCGCGATATGGCGGGTCAGCATTCCAGTTCCGCAGCCGACCTCAAAAATCCGCTCGAAACGGGTGCCGACAGTGCTTTTCAAGGCCTTGACCAGCTCTTCGGCCATTTCCCGCTGCACCACCGCGTTGGTATCGTAAGTCTCCCGGAAACCAGTTTTTTATCGAGTTTAATCCTCATGAAAAAGCAATTCCTTCCAATGATGACAGTGCCCGAACATATAATGCGCCTCCGGCACGATCACGGTTTTCACCCCGCGTTTGCTCCAACTGTTCAACTGGGCGTCAACCGCGAAAATCCGGTCCTGTTCGCCGACAAACGCCCGGGTGTAACGGGTTTCCGCCTCGGTACCCATCGCCGCCAATCCGATGACTTTCAACTCCTCGACCTGGCTTTCCACGGAACGCGCGGGCAGTTTGAAGGTCTGAAATCCAGCCGCGCCGCCGCAAATCCGCCGGTAGAATTTCGTCCGCCCGGCCTCGTCCCAATTGTCGACAGTGCTCATGAAAACCGCGGGATCAATCCCTTCCTGCGCATCAATCGGCCGCAACGTGCCGCCGAACGCAATCACCCGGGAACACGGCAGTTCCAGCCCGCAGGCGGCATAGGCCCATACGCCAAAAGACCAAGCCACAACATTGATTCTCGTATATTCCAGTTTCAATTCAGGCAGGCAAAGGTCCCGATAATCGTAAAACATCAATACGTCGAGATCATCGGCGGCCAGGTGCCCGAACGGACGCGCGTCCATGCCTCCACCGTTGAAAAATATCAATAATTCATTATTGCCCTGCCGGTTAATCCACAAATGCTTCATAATAACTCCAATAAATCGGTCAGTTGTTCCTGTTTCAAGTCGGCATGCAGCGAGAAACGCAGCCGGGCCGTCCCGGCAGGCACCGTCGGCGGCCGCACCGGCAACGCCAGAAATCCGCCTTCGCGGAGCTTGGCCGCCAGTTCCTCCGCCGGACCGTTCTCGCCCACGATCAACGGCACAATCTGCGATGAACCGAACGTTTTCAGTCCCTTCGCCGAAAGTCCGTCACGAAGATATTCCCCCAGCGCGGCAAGATGCTCACGCTCCTTGCACATCGCAGGCATTTTCTTCAGGATAAAACGCGTCCAGTTGATATTCACCGGCGGCAGGCCGGTCGTAAAAATAAAAGGACGGGTATGGTTGATCAGATAATCTTTCATTTCGGGACGAACAATCGCGAATGCCCCGGCGGAACAAAACGCTTTGCCAAGCGTTCCGATGATGATGTCGATTTCATCAATCACCCCGGCTTCCTCGCAGCAACCGGCCCCGCGTGCGCCGCGAACCCCGACCGAATGCGCCTCGTCAATATAAAGAATGGCTCCATACTTCCGGCACAGCTCGACCAGAATCCGCAAATCCGCCACGTCGCCGTCCATGCTGTAGACCGATTCGGACACCACCAGCACCCGGCGGCTCCCCCCTGCCCTCTCCTTCAGCATCTCTTCAAGATGTCCGTAGTCCAAATGACGGTAACGCCGGAATTCAGCCCCGGACAACATCATGCCGTCAATAATGCTGGCATGATTCAATTTATCGGAAAGGATCAGGTCGCCCTTGCCGACGACAGCGGGAATAATGCCGCTGTTGGCATGGTAACCGCTGTTGAAAACAAGCGCAGCGCGCCCCTGATAGAAGTCGCTCAATTCCGCCTCAAGCAACGGATAAAAATCATGATTTCCGGTCAGAAGTCGGGAAGACGCGGCCGACATGCCCATGTTGGAAGGTGGATTGGCGGCCAGAAATTCTTCGATCCAGTCCTGCCGGGAGGAAATCCCGAGGTAATCGTTGCCGGAAAGATTCACGAAACCACGGTCAACGCCGGTGCGTAATTGCCGGAATCGGTGAGCCTGTTTCAGGACATCGAGTTCGGAACGAATCGACTGATAAAAACTCTCATTCATAAAATATAACCTTACGATAGAGCCATAAATATAGCATAATAAGGATTTTTTGCAATCGTCGATCGGGGGAAATCGGTTAAAACATTATCACTCGGACCGTTTTCATGAAGATTGTCATTTGAATAGAGTCCATCCCCGCATTTCACGGATTAATGACAAAGGCTCTTCAGAATTTCTTCAAAAAAAACTTTTTCCCTGCTTGAAAAAAAAGGTTCAAACAGTATATTTAACCACATTGATTTCAGATAAGTGCTTCCTTAGCTCAGTCGGTAGAGCAAGTGACTCTTAATCACTGGGTCGAAGGTTCGAGTCCTTCAGGGAGCACCATTTTATCCTCAAAAAACTCAAAAAGGTGGCAGATTGGCACCTTTTTCGTTTTCAAAAGCCGATATCTTGTC
>CALABZ010000273.1 GCA_937888615.1 uncultured Lentisphaeria bacterium
GGGTTCCGGGCCATAGTTGTTGGCGAGGTCGAAATGGGTGATACCGTGATCAAACGCGGTATGGATCATCCGGCGGCTGTTTTCGAAAACATTGACACTACCGAAATTCTGCCACAGTCCCAACGAAATGCGGGGCAGCCGGATGCCGCTGCGACCGCAGCGTTTATAGTCCATGCGCGAATAACGATTCTCATCGGCTTTGTAAATCATTTTTTCAGATACTCCTGATATTATTTGGCGAGGGGCAGGCGAATGGTGAAAACACAGCCGTTCCCGGGGGAACTTTCCACCGACACCGCTCCATCATGATATTGTACGGTATGTTTGACGATTGCGAGGCCAAGACCAGTACCGCCAAGCTTGCGGCTGCGGGTCCGGTCCACCCGGTAAAAGCGCTCGAAAATACGCGGCAGGTGTTCGCGGGCAATCCCGCAGCCATTGTCGGCAATCTGCAGGATGACGACGTTTTCCTCGGTGCGGACGCGGGCCTCGACCCGGCTGCCGCCGGAATACTTGACCGCATTGTCGATCAGGTTGAAAATCGCCTGTTCGAGCAATTGCGGATCGCCGTTGACGAAAACTTCCGGGGGCATCGCGGTGACGAGCTCAATTTTATGCGTTTCGGCCTTGGCCGAGGCAAGCTCGACGGCATTCTGAACCACGGCGGACAGGTTCACCAGAACGAAATCGCTGTTATCGCCACGCGCCCGGTGTTCCAGCGCGGAAATGCTCAGGATGTCGCGAACCAGGTTATTCAGGCGCTCAGACTGCTGGACGATCATGGTACGGAAACGTCCCGCTTCCTCGGGGTCCTGATCGGCGCCGTTCTGCAGGGCTTCGACCGCGCCGGAAATGACAGTGAGCGGAGTTTTGATCTCATGGGACACGTCGGCGATAAAGTCGCGGCGGAAATTTTCAAGCTGATAAAGGCGGGTCAGGTCGGAAAGCACCAGCACCACGCCTGCGGTTTCATCATTGTCGGATTTCATCAGGGCTCCGCGAACCCGGAGATGGCGGGGATTCTCACCGGCGGCGTCAAGGGTCAGGTCCTCGGTCAGTGGAGCGGCATCCTGCTGAATCCGCAACGCAAAACCGTGGAGTTCACTGCCGCGGACAAGGCTCCGGAGCGAACACCCCTCCATTAAAGCGGGGAGATCAAGAATACGGCAGGCCTCCTGGTTGATGTCGATGATGATGCCGTTCTGGTCCACCGCGATGACGCCTTCGCTCATGGAGGAGAAAATGACGTCGCGTTTGCGTTTCTCCAGCGTCAGCCGGGCAATCTGCGTTTTCAAGGCCGCCAGCAGAGTATTGAGCCGTTCTACCAGGGACAGGACGAAAGCGGGACCGCCTTTCACTGAAAAACGGAAGCCGGGTCCGGCCTCGATGGCGCGGATGCTCTGCAACGCGATCCGGTCGAGCGGCGCTTTGATGCGTTTATGCAGAAAGAGCCCGATGGAGATGATCAGCAGGATCATCGAGACGCTCAACAGGATAATATCACGCCGGACATAGCCGAGCGTGTCATTCAGAGAATGCATGAACATGCCGATGCGGAGTACATAGTTGCGTCCGTCTTTGGCGGTAATCCGAAACGCCGCGAAAAACAGTTCCTGTGCGGCGGTATGACTGTAACGAACATGGAGCCAGCTGCCCTCGCGCAGGGCGCCGTCGACTTCGGGCCGTTCGCGCTCGTTGCCCATTCCGGCGGGGTCGCGTTCGGTATCGGACAGAACCCTGCCGTTTTCGTCCACGATGGAAATGCGGATGGTGGAAGCTTTGGCCAGTTTGGAGGCGTAAGCGGCGGCGGCGGTGATATCGCCGGCTGCGATATCGGGCGTGAGGGTCAGGCGGACCAGATTCGATTGGCTCTCGAGGTTCTGACGGAACATGCCGGAGTAAGCCGATTCGAGGGATTGGCTTTGAAACCAGATCAGGGTGATTACCGCCAGCAGCGGAAAAATCACCAGTCCGGGAACGGTACGAAATGCAAAACTTCTCATGATCCCCCCGGGTTCCGTTCCTGATCCGCCTATTCGTTCCCGTTGTCGCTATAGAGCATGTGTGAACAATTGTCGCAATTCACGATCATGCCGCCATGACAGGCGTTGCGGGTCTGCGGGGTCACTTTGAAACTGCAGTTGGTGCAGATTTCGCCGTCCAATTTGACGATAGGCGAACCGCTGTCCCGCAGCAGCCGGGTGTAGCGGTCGAGCAGGCTGGATTCGACATGGGTGGCAAACTCTTTGCTTTTGGCAACAAGAGCGCGCCCCTGTTCCTTGATTTCTTTTTCAAACGAAATAAGCTCGTGAAGTTCATCCTTGATGGATTTGATGCGGGCGGCGCTCTGTTTCTCCTCCTCGCGGACCTCGGTGCGTTGGGCGTCGACGGTTTCCATCAGGCCGAGCAGTCTGGTTTCGAGTTCGCCGATTTTGTCCTTGTTGTGCTGGATTTCGGCAAGCATGGCCTGATATTCGTTGTTTTTCTTGACGAGGGCGGAATTGGTCTGGAGCTTCTGCACATTGTCATTGAGCCGGGCGATTTCGGATTCGGTATTGCGGATAGCAACTTCCGTGGCTTTGAGCTTGTCCTGTTTGACTTTCAGGGCGGCGCTGACGACGGCGAGTCGTTTTTCGTTTGCGGCGCGTTCATTGGGGAGCATGGTCAACCGGGCCTTGAGTGCGCGTATTTTCATATCCACTTCCTGGAGCGCCAACAGATCGAAAAGCTGCTTATTCATATTTCTCCTTGATTTTCATTTGTCATACTCTAATAATGCTACGGGATATTTACAAGCTGTTTTTGGGATTTTTCGCAATTGATTTTTGCCGCGGCGTGGTGTAGTGTAAAACTGCGAGGTGACATTGATGGAATTTACACAATTACCGAAAGTGATGAATGTCCGGGTGATCGTTTTCGAAACGATCTGGGCACAGGATTTTCACGCCAGCCATGCCAACGAGCTCCTTCACGTGCTGGACGGTCGTTTCGAACTGACTTTTCCCGACGGGCGGCGTTATCCGGCCAAGGTAGGGGACACGCTGATCGTTCCCCTCAACACCATGCACAAGGATATTTTCGAATTCGAAGACGACCTGAAAATCATGATCGTCAATTTCACCTGGCCTCATTTCGAGGAATTCAGCCAGACGGTGAACAACTCGAACATCAACAAAATGCCCCCTGAGGTCCGCAATGAAATCCGCTGGATTTTCGAGAAAATGCGCGAAGACCGCGGCGGCGGCGAACTCGACCGCGTCGTGGCCGGCGCCCGCATCATGAACGTCCTGACCCTGATCCATCGCGAAATCAACCGCGAAACCGACTCCGAAGTCGAAAGCGACGCCCGCCATGAACTCATTCAAGCCGCCCGCCGCTACATCGAACGCAACTATGCGCAACCGCTGCGCCTGGAAGATATCGCGGTACACCTGCGGGTGAGCCCTTTCCACCTGTCACGGGTATTCAGTCAGGAAAGCGACTTTTCCCTTTTCGAATACCTGAGCGAAGTCCGCATCAACGCGGCCAAAAAACTGCTGCGCGACGGACGGCTGCTGATTTCCGAAGTGGCCGAGCGCACCGGCTACGACAACGGCAATTATTTCGCCAAAGTGTTCCGCCGCAAGGTGGGCTGTTCGCCGGGCAAGTACCGTTCGCTCCCCGAATAGGCCGATAAATGACGATTTCTTCCCATACACAACAAATTACCCGAATTCGCAAATAATTACAAGCAAAAAAGGTTGTTGACAGCGAACGGCGCTTGTACAATAATAGCAGGTAATCAAACTTTAAACCTGAAAAACAGAGGAAACCTGACTATGAACAAAGAATTTGCCATCTACGGCGGCACTCCCGTCATTCAGCCCGGAGAAGTGAAAAACTGGCCCCCCATCGATCATACCGATGAAGAAATGGTATTGAACGCCCTCCACGGAAGTAGCCAGGCTCGCGGCCCCCACAATATCGCTTTTGAAAAAGAATTCTGCGAATGGAACGGCAACACCTACGGCCTGTTCACCAACAGCGGCACGGCCGCACTGCATATGTGTCTGGTGGGCTGCGGCATCGGCGCGGGCGACCATGTGCTGGTCACGTCTTATTCCTGGAGTTCAAGCGCGACCTGCGTACTGCACCATGACGCGATTCCGATCTTCGTCGATATTGACCCGGAAACCTTCCTGATGGACGCCGACAAGATCGAAGCCGCCATCACCCCCCGCACCAAGGCGATCATCGCCGTCCAACTCCACGGCCTCTGCTGCGATATGGACAAAATCAACGCCATCGCCAAAAAGCACAACCTCCATGTGATCGAAGACGCCTGCCAGGCACACGGCGCCATGTACAAGGGCAAAAAAGCCGGTACGCTCGGCGACTGCGCAGCATTTTCATTCAACCAGAACAAATGTCTCTCCTGCGGTGAAGGCGGCATTTTCGTCACCAACAATGAAAAGATTTTCGAAGGCGCCGCCAAGCTCTGGAGCTTCGGCGAAACCGCCCGCCCCGAACAGAACCGCGACTACCACGCCTATGCGCTCGGCTGGATGTACCGCAACAACGAAATTACCGCGGCCTACGCCCGCGCCCAGTTGAAAAAATTCGATTATTATTTCAGCACCCTGCGCGCCAACGGTAATTACCTGAAAGAAAACCTGACCGGAATTAAAGGGTTGAAACTCCCCTATGAACCCGCCGAATGCATCCATAACTGGTACAATTTCAACCTGCGCATCGATTTCGACGCCATCGGTTTTCCGAACGACGTGGACAAACGGGTGAAATTCCGTGACGCCGTGGCCGCCGTCATCCGCGACGAAGGCGTGGTCGCCTCCGTCTGGCAGCGCTTCATCCTCCCCGAAATGACCGTATTCCGGGCCAAGAACGCTTACGGCAAGGGATATCCGTGGAGCATTCCGGGCGCCGACGAAGGGGTCGATTACACCCCCGCCAACTATCCGAATGCATTGAACTACAGCCGTTGCCACATGTCGATCGTCCAGACCCTGCGGGCTGCGCCAACTCTACCCGCTGCACGCCGGGCTGATGCAGCGCGGCATAGATGCCGGACAGCGTGACATCGCGGCCAAGGCGGTGGAAGGAATTCGCAAGGTCTTCGAAAATCTTGACAAAATCGACCCGGACCGCATCTTCAAAATTCTGGAAGACCGCCAGAACAAAGCCAAATAAAACCATAGCACAACATGGTTTGAGCCCTGTGAAGGGCTCAAACCAGGAGCGAAGGAACAATGCAGATCAAAAAATCCCTGGCCGGGGTCCTAGCGGCAATCAGCTTGACGACAATGGCGCAGGAACTGAAAATCGGCTGGGCCTCGCGGGACGTCACCCCCAAAGACGCCATTGCGATCCCCGGGCAATTCAACCAGAGAATCTCGAAAGGGGTCCGGGATCCGATCACACTGACCACCCTGGTTATCGACAACGGCAGCGACAGCGTGATCTTCCTGTCGGCAGACATCATCAACGTCCGTTCGTTTCTGCTGGATAAAGTCCGGGAGAAAGCCGCAAAGCTGAACCCGGAAATTCCGGTGCAGAAAATCCTGATGAACGCCACCCATACCCACACCGGACCCAATACCCGAGCCAGTGCGGAGTATCCGTCGCCGGAAACCTTCACCGACGATTCCGGTAAAACGGTCAAGGTTATGAGCGGTGACGATTATCTGGAATTCATTTCCGCCAAAGCCGCCGAAGCCATTGCCGAAGCCTGGAAAAAGCGCGCCCCCGGCGGCGTCGCCTGGGGTTACGGTTACGCCACGGTCGGACACAGCCGCCGGGTCGTCTATATGGACGATACCTCGAAACGTCCGGATTCACGCAAACAAATGCAAAACGGTCACGGCATCATGTACGGCAATACCAATGACGACAAATTCAGTCATTACGAGGCCGGCGCCGACAGTTTCGTCAATCTGCTTTATACCTTCGACCCCGACGGCAAACTGACCGGGGCCATCGTCAATGTCCCGTGTCCCTCCCAGAATTCCGAAACCGAATGGATGTTGAGTGCCGATTTCTGGCATGACGCCCGGGCCGATATCCGCAAAAAACACGGCGATATCTTCATCCTGCCCCAGTGCGCCGCCGCCGGCGATCTTGCCCCGCGCCTTCTGCACTACAAAGCAGCGCAGCAACGCCGTCTCCGCCTGAAATACGGCCC
>CALABZ010000274.1 GCA_937888615.1 uncultured Lentisphaeria bacterium
GGATCGTTGACGAAGAAATAATTCAGGTAATCCAGGTATTCGTCAGGCGACTTGACCCCGGCAAACAACGCCAGCATGTTGGTGAAGGAATTGCAGTTTCGCTCCGGATTTTCTTCAGAGAACGAATCGCAGAATACTTTTTCGCTCGGAATCCAGCAGCAGGCGTGAAGGAGCCGGACAATCCGGTTCGCCTCGTCCATACACCGGACCGCCTTTTCCTCCTGGTTGACAATCCGGTAAATCTCGGCGGAGGAGAGCAGGAACCGGCAGTAAAGGGCGTTCACGTCGGTGGAACAACCGGAAAGATTCTCGACATTGTCGTTAATTTCGCAGTGAATGCGGAATTTTCTGTCGATGCCGGCGATCATGCCGATTTTGTCATCGACCAGGGATTCGAAAAATTGCACGGCCATGTCAAGTGCCGGGAGCAGGTCACGAACGAGTTGTTCATTGCCGCTGGTACGATAATGATACGCCAGCCACATCGGGAAAAATGACATATGGTTGATCTGGCTTTTGTAGCGGACATTGGAGCTCAACGCCGGGATATTGCCGTTTTCGAACTGGGCCCGGGCGTAAAGGCGCAACATGGCTTCGGAGAAATGATAATCACCGAATGTGCAAATCATATTCGCCGCCAGTCCATAGGTGTCCAGCATGTACATCGATTCGTCCTCGCTGTGGGCGAAGCGGTAGGTCTGATTGACGTTGCGGCGCATGACTTCCTGTCCGACCTGCCAGATATCGTTCAGCACATCGTCCGAACAACTGAATTGGGTTTCGAACTTCTGCGGCCGGACGATTTCGTTAAAAACACAGTCAATAATTCGAACCCGGCTTTTCGTCTTGCGGACCACGATTTGCAGATAGGTGCAGTCAACGGGCAGGAATTTGATAAACGTATTATCACGCGCGCGCATCTCCATCGTATGGGTACAGCGCGAATCATCATCCAGAATCGGGATTCCGGCGGCATTCAGCCGATTGCCGATCGTGATGTCGACGATATCGCCTTCTTCCCCCTGCATCGTCAGGATCGGGAACCCGATGCGCAACTGGTCGAGTTTCAGGGTCAGGAATTGTTCGGTGCCGAGTTCCTCCGGAGCTTCTTTCGGATCGGCCTGAATCAATTCACAACACTGAAGCCAGGAAAAGGCATCGGTGAGGGAGTCGAGTTCCGGCAGAAAGGTTTCGCGTTCAAGTTTTTCATAATCAATAGACGGGGTTGCGTCTTCAAGCGGCATTTTCAGGGGGCCGACGATCTCCCACGCATAGGCCGCCTCTTTCATCGGGGCACGGAACAATGCCAGTTTTCCGGAAGGAACACCGGGAAAGGACAATGCAAACCCCATCGAATTCTCACGAACGCGCTGGATCATCTGCAGACAGTTCCAGCCCCTGCGCAACGGCAGGACGGCATCAACCGCAACAGAACGCCCGGCATCGGAATCAACGGTGGAACTGACCAACGTATGATTGCAGAAAAATGAATAACGGTCATCGCAGATGATCTGCAACGGCAACTCGGCGTCGGCTTCCGCATACAAATAAACGCGGGCGGCATAAACGGACGTGTCGCCCACGAATTTGCGGGCAAATGAACAATACGTATGGGCGCTCCGCTGCTTGACCGTTCCCCAGGCAATGGGTTTGAACTCACCGTTTTCATCGCAACTGTTGGTCGAGGACGGCGCGGGGCGAATACCGGCGCCGTAAGCGGCGGTGGAAGTGATCTGGGTCGGTTCGGACCAATGACTGTTCGCATCGTCGTTTTCGTCGCTGATCCAGTTGCCGGGCATTATCCGCATGTTGATATATTCATTAAAATAGGAATCTGGCGTATTGCGGGCGCGACTGTTCTGGTAGCAGAATCCTTCCATGGTCTGCCAGGTCTTATCGGTTCCCAGGTAAAATTTGCCGTCGATTTCGAGCTGACAGAAAAGCCCGCGCGGCTTAACCCCGTAGTCATTCAGGTTCGAATAATGATAGACCAGTACCTCGATGGTATTGGCGGCTGGCTGCAGGCAGTAGGAAACATCATAGCTGTCGGCAAACGAAAACATCTGCCCATTATAGGAAGGGCCAAAACCCACCAGTTTGCCGTTGATGAACAGTTGGTACAGGGAATTGGCGGCGATCCACATATTCGCCGCAACCGGGACGGCGTCCAGGGCGAAAGTTTTCCGGGCAAACATGAAACAGTCGGTATTGCTCAGAAAATGCTCTCTCCATATCCATTCTCCCTGCTGAATATCATGCTGATGACTCTTGTCCATCTGGACCCCCTTTCCGAACTGCCGCTCCGCAGTCTGATTTTGCGTGTTCTAGTCGTTAATCCATAGTATAATATGGCCTCAAATCAGAATTTGTCAATAGGCACGCAAACGATTTTTTCCCAGATTATTGAAATCCTAACAATGCAAGCAGAAAATACGCCGTCCGGCTACTCCTTTTTCAGGCGGACGATCTCGCGGGCAATCCGGTCGCGGCAGTTCAAGAGTTCCCGGCCCGAAACCATCGAAAACATGATCTCGCCATCCGGTTTCAATATTGGGAAGCACCCGGCTATATCCTCCGGCATCTTTTCGCTGCGCTTCCGCAGCAACTCCCGGTACAGGTACAGGTAATCATAATCGTCAAGCCCGTCCCGGACATGGACCAGGCGGAGAGAGCCCCACAGTTCTTTTCCTTCGGCATCGGGATACATCCACAAATGCGCCGGATACTGATTGCGGATCAGGCCGGATTGAAAAGCCAATGACGGATAGCTGTTTATTTCCGAGTTCAAATATCCTTCAATCCGATACTTTTCGGCCAGCCAGTAATACGCCCGCAGGTCTGCGGCCGGAATCCGAAAATTATCCATGCCGCCGGAGTTGTAAACCCATATCCGTTTTTCTTTCAGCTCCTTATTGTGCAGCATGTAAGCCGTCGGGACAAAGCTGCCGAACAGCCAGATGTCGATGTTCGGGGCAATCGCCGGTTCATAGTGGTCGATGAAAACGCCGATCGGCAATGCCGGTTCCACTTCTTTGGCGGTCCTGGCGGCAAGATTGATTTCATTCCAGACCGTATAGGGTTCGTCCCAAATTATAAAAAGCATTTTATCGAACCAGCCGTGTTCACGGTGATGATCGCACAACTGCCGGATATATTGCGTCCATATCCGGTTGAACAGCGGATCACCCGCTTTCATGTTTTTCTTAAACATGTCCGGCAGACGGTAGAAATGATCGTGACTGCCGAGCTGCCCCAGCTCCGGCTGATACACCGTGAATTTGCAGTCATCAAAATAGTTTGTCGCCGCCCGGTCAAATTCGCGCCAGTCAATCTCCAACTTGTCTCCATTCAGACGGTACTGCGGGGCAGTGCCCACCAGCCGTGGAGAAATGCGGTATTCACGGCACAAATCCAGCAACAGCTCATATTGGCGGTCGGCAATTTCCGGATTTTTGAAGGCCTTGCCGATGTGACTGCGCTTGACGGAAAATGCGGTTCGCAACCCCGGCGTTTCGGGAAGCTCGAAATCATAAACCTCCAGTTCCAGTGGGATGGTCTCGATCCCCTCCCCGTTCAGTTTCAGGGAAATCCGCCCGCGATACCGTGGGGGGAGAATTTGGGACTCGCCATTTGACATGGCGAGAATGGCGGTGTAGATTTCATGATAGCGCGCCTTACGGCGCTTAGACAAAAAAGGTGTTTACACAAAATTTATGACACCACCATGATTACGGGAGTTTCTCCAACAATGCCGCAACCCGTCGCCGATATTCGTGAATCATTTTTTCATCACGCCGGTCATAATCCTCAGTGATAAACTTTCGTATTTCGGCAAGTAATTTTTTTGTGTTCAATATCCAATCATTATTACCGGAACTCTTTTCTTGTTCCATTCGGTCAAGATGGTCTGCCAGAAGTTTAAGATATTCAAAATCCTCCAGCCCATCCCGCATAATGATCAGTCTCAGGGATTCCCGGGGCTGTTCCTCCGGCCCAGGATAAAGCAAATAGCCATCTCCATTGGCACTCGGAAACACATTGCTGACCCATTCCCGATCCGGCCACTTAGGCTGGTTTCCTGCCGGGATATTACCATAATGAGCGTATTGCCACATATTTACTCCCCAATAGAGAAAACCATCAATTCCCTTTTCCCAGGCCTGCCAGAAATGAAATCGGTGATTGATGCCCATCTCGTCGATAAAATAATTGGTTACTTTGCCGCCTTTGGCAATTGGTTTTGGACTGACACAAACATACCACCATACCTCTTGATTCTGTTCACGCAACTTTTCAGCTTTAGCCTTATCAAAGTCAATACTTACTGGTACGGATATACCGTAATCCCCCCAGCCAAATGCCAGAATTTTTAAATCGGCGATCTCTTTTCTCAATATGCTGGCCAATCGATCGTGAACAGTTTTTGGCAATCCTTTAAATTCATCGGTTAATTGCAAATAAGCGTACTCCCACAGGCCCTTTTCTTTCAACATATGCGATATCGCCTTCAAATAAGCAGTAAAAATATTAATATATTCATCGGACATGAATTTATATGTCGCGTAATTTATTTGCCCGGTCGTTCTGTCAATATAGCTGAACTTTGTAAACATTTTCCAGCTTTCGTTGCAGTTACCAATATTAATGGCCGTTCCATTACATTTATTTATCAAAAAATCCGCATAATGTTCAAACTCCTTCAAATCAAAAGAGAAACGTCCATCTTTTTCCTTAATAACCTTTACAAACCAGCGGGAGAAATCCTGATTAAACTCGTTGGGAGTCATTCTATATCGAGAAAAGAATGAATACCATCTCGATAAAGTTTTCCAAGACGTCTGATCGTGATTGTACCAGTCTGCCAAAGACCCGTAGGTACCTTTCTGATTTCCCCAAAACCAGAAAGCGCTTTTCAGGGAACTGCGGACGGGGAGAGAAAAATTTCTGACTTTGGCTGTAACGTTTATACTCTTGCCTCCGCTGGAGTCTGAAAAAATTATTTTTGCGGAATACTCCCCCGGGGCAATATGTTCCGGGGCATGAACAGTAAACAACAATAAACGTGTGTGGAATGGTGCGACAGTCACTTTTGCATCTTTGCCAAGAGGAATAAGCGGATCCGGGAAATATCCATGCCAGGGCTTCGGATAGGCTCCGGCCGTGCATTTCACATATTCGACTGTCGCGCACGAAATGTCAAGTGATGGATTATCGGATACGACATTTAAATCATATTCATGATCAGAACTCAAATTAACCGGGATAACGGCAAGTTGAAAAGATTCATATTCATTACGGGCAAGTTCAAGCCGGATTTTTTCCGGTTCCCCTGATGTTTCCCATTCCGGCAAAATATGCTGTCGCTGCAATTTCAAGCTTGCCGGAGCGATTCTGAAAGTACATGGGCTCCTCCCTAATTTTTTTCTTTCTTCGATAAAGTTCCCCAAATCCACAGCCTCATGCATTGAATCGTTGGCATAATAATCATCCCCCTGTTGTTTTAATTCACTAATTTGCAAGATTTCTGGAGCCGGTGACGTTATTTTCGCATAAAGCGTTGCAGCTTCAGATTTTGCCTCCAAACGGCTGATAATTTTCCTGATTTTTTCGCCCTGATTTCCTATTATAACTGTTCGGCTTCCAGACGATAGCTGAATTTTCTGTTTTTCCTGTCGGCCATCGCGGTTTTCAAGAAGCACATTGATCTCGGCACTGACATTATCGCCGACACTGGAAAAAACTTCGAGTTTTACCGGAGCACCGGCATTTAAAGCCAGTTCGGATAAACTTTCACCATGAAAAGCAGCCTGCCGCCACGCAGGCTGCCGCCCATCCATTTCCTGGACCAATTGCCGTTCTTCCGCGCACTGCTTAACCGGGATCAAAAATAACTTATCGATCCATACATTTTTGGCGTGTCGCCCTTTATTGATGAAGAAATATTCTTGTCCGCGGGGGGTTGCTTCAAACTGTCCAACCCGCCAAATATGCCAATCGGCATCGGGTATATCTTTTATCCTGATTGTTCTGTTGACAACACCTTGGCGCGATTTCGCTCCGAACCATACCGTTCCGTCAACCGCCTCTCCCGGCGGGTAGTCATATGCATTTTCAATTTTTAGCCGGGCAAACAACTCATAGGATTTATTTGCCTTATAGCTACTGTTTCTGCTGAATATCCATCTGGTTTTCCATTGTTTTTGCGCTAACACAGCCTTGTTGTTTTCCGCGCCTGGGCATTCCACCAGTCCGCCGGTCAAGCCGGCAGTGTCACAGTAAATAACATCCTCCCTGCCCATAAGTGCGGCGGCAGTTTTGGTATCCACCACTTTCCAGGCCAAACCGGGTAATGGATTTGAAAACATAAGCAACAATACTGTCAGTTGTTTTAAAATTGGTTTTACCAGAACATTTTTCGGCATCTTATTACTTCTCCATTTTTTGAAGTTTGAATTTCCAGACTTATATCGAATTGCAATCACAAAGCTTGTAACTGAACGTAAATTCGGACAATCATCATGCAAAACGGTTTTCAAGAAAAATCAAAGATTAATCTTTTGGTTGCGCCAGAATTTGTAATCGCTCCTCGACAGTTCAAGTGCGTTGAAATTCGTTACATGTCCATCGAACATTTGAAAAGCTGGAGCCCGATTATGTCGCAAGGTTGCCGGAGCGCTCACATGCGTATAGGTGCCGGTCAAAGCCAATGGATGATCCAAAGTGTAGCAGCCCTGCACATCTCCGATATTGATGAGTTCACTGGGCATTCTTATTTGTGTTGTTTTTACGACCGTATCAGTCGTGTATGGTTTGCAGACTCGACGATTCATGCCGTATGACATTCCGCACCACCAGGCATATGACTTACTGGTCATGGTGCCATAATCATTGGTCACTGTGATCTTGGCGATATGATCCCAAGGGTATTGATATAACTGATCAACCGCCGCACATACTAAAACATTGTCATTATTGTAGTATTTCTCAAGCAACTCTGGCCACAGGGTGAGACTAGTGGCACCTACTGTCCGTGTACTTGGCACTGAATCAAAAAAACGACATACAAAATCGTCATTGTCACCGGTATAAAGTTGGGACGCTACGCCAAGTTGTTTTAAATTGCTTTTGCATGATGCCCCTTTCGCGGTATCCCGCGCCTTATTCAAAGCGGGCAACAGTATTGACGCTATAACGGAAATTATAGCTATAACAACAAGAAGTTCTATCAGTGTAAAATTTTTCATCTTTTTCATCATCCAACTCCAATTCTGGAACTTATTATAAAATTTGAATTAAATTCAACATAGTATGTTATCAACTATTTCAACTGGTATTCATTTTTCGGTTCTCCCAATTTATCTTTTCAATATCGAGGTTGAGTCACGAATAACAAGTAATGGCTCTATCTTCACATGCTGAAATTCGGTATGCTTTGAACCTTTCTCAATTAGTTCAACCAATAGTTGGATCGCCCGTGTCTGAACATCCGGTATTCTTGTATTAACGGAGGTAAGTTTAGGATTCGTAAATTTGGATTCTCCAATATTGTCATAACCGATAATTGAAATATCTTCGGGAATTTTTATATTACGCTGCCCAAGCACTTTCATCGTTTCAATCGCGGTAAGATCGTTCACCGCCACAATCGCAGTCGGGCTCTCCTCCAGCGCCAGTAATGCGTCTATCGCGTCAAAACAGTCTATAATCATGCCAAACCCTGCTGCTTTCACGCAAAGCTCCGGAGCAAAACCGATATTAAACTCTTCAAGAGCCTGACGGTATCCCCTGAAACGTTCCTCATAACCGCGGTAGTTGACTGGCTCCCTAGTGATGAACGCAATGCGGCGATGCCCGGATTCAAGCAAATATTTGGTTGCAATATAAGCCCCGTAGATATCATCTTTTAAAACCGTATTGCCGCATAAAATTGGGCTGCTTGCATTTACCGTTACACATGGTATACCTCGCTTTCCCGCCGCCTTGATAAAATCTTCCGGAATAAAGTTAAGCTTTATATCGCTCGGAAAATTAGTGGAAAAAAAGATCCCTGAACACGCATGGGAAAACAAATTTTCCTCAATTTCGTCATACGTCTGTTTTTCATTAAAATAACAGATACTTAAATTGCAATTATGCTGTTTCGCGGCATTAAAACATCCTCCAAGGTGACGTACCAACAACTCTTCACTTAAGCGCTGGTCACTCTCCGGATCGAAGGTAAAGTAAACAATATTATAAATTTTCCCTCCTATCCTTCCCGGTGAAACGAAACGGGGAACGTAGTTGAAATAACGGGCGGCTTCCAGTATTTGTTCGCGGGTATCTATTTTTACGGAACCACTGCTACGCAAGGCACGGGAAACCGTCATTTTGGTAACGCCACAGTAATCTGCCAATTCTTGCATTGTTATCGTCATAGAAAAATTATCATCCTAAAAAAATACTAATGTTACTGTAACATATTATAATACTAATCCCGAAATTGTCAAGCTCTGAAATTATTTCCCGGCGAAAAATCTCAAAAAAAGCGCGCCGAATTATTTGTTTAAGCGAAGTTTCCAGTTTTTAGTTGCACTTGAAATTTATTGTCTCGCCAATTAACTAACTTGCATATCTTACGGTTTCGGCATGAAATAATTTTCTGATACGTTCCGACTGTTCTGCTATTTTGTCCATATGTACCCCGACGAACTGATGAATAGTGACTTAACCATAGAAACGGTGGGCATACTGCAGTTCGAACGTGGTGTAACTTCTCATTTTTCACACTCCTATTGGTTGCGGAATTAAGCCTTTCTTTTTTGGCAAAACTCCATTTTTATTTGTTTTTTCCCGAAAACGGGCTTTCGGTTCAAAGTTCAATCTTCATTCTTTTTACCTGCCGAGGCTTTTGCACAATCCTCGCAAATCCCGACAACTCGGTATTCCCAATGATGAGCCTTCCCCGGAACCGGGATATGGGACAACATTTTCTTCTCCGGCAAATCGAAATCAAAGATATTCCCGCATTTCTCGCAAATAAAATGTCCGTGGAGCGAAGTCTGACTGTCATAGCGGGCACGTTCAATCTGGTCCAGGCGGTTCAAAATTCCAATGTTGGAAAATTCGTTCAGAATGCGATAAATACTCTCCCGTGTTACTGATGGCAAGTTTTTTCGAACGGCTGACCAGACGGTGTCGACGTTGGGGTGAGAAAGATTGCTATGTATGAACTCGTAGACGGCAAGCCGCTGCGGAGTGCATTTCAAACCGTTCTTTCGGCAAATTTCCTTAAGTTCCTGATGTCTTTCGTTTATCATTTTATTCAAAGCCACAGTTTTATTTCTGTCAAATCTAAATAAATATAACACGGATTTACGAAAAGTCAAATGTTGGGCGTTTTCGAAAATTTTATCGCGACAGCAGATTGCAACCGCTGTTCCCGTGTCATGCGCTTACGGCGTGGAGTATTATTCGTTTTTTCTTTTTTGCCATTTGCCACTTCCAGAACTTATCTTTTGGGACATTAATTCGGTAAAACAACATATAATGCGAGCGGGTGATTTGCAACAATCCCCGAATTTGATTTTTTTCGGATTTTCTGACTTCGATTGAATTTGGATTTTTTCCCGGATCTGCCGCCACCGCTTCAGCAAAAGCTCGAATCCGAGAACAATTTTCCGCAATGGGAGGAAAGAAAACCCGGCCTGCCGCCAGTGCCGACTTTCAGGCGGAAAGGAATTGGGTGGGGAAGGCGTTTTTGACGTGCAGACCGGGTTTTCAAGTTTTATGCGGATTGAGAAAGAGAGCC
>CALABZ010000275.1 GCA_937888615.1 uncultured Lentisphaeria bacterium
ATTGAAATGAGCAGAGAATACGATTTCAATGCCATCGAAAAAAATGGCAGCAATACTGGGAAGATCATAAGACCTTCAAAACCGAGGATTTCGTCGAAGGCAAGGAAAAATATTACGTCCTTGACATGTTCCCCTATCCCAGCGGCGCCGGACTCCATGTGGGGCACCCGGAGGGATACACCGCCACCGACATTCTCTGCCGTTACAAACGCATGCGCGGGTTTAACGTGCTTCATCCGATGGGCTACGACGCTTTCGGCCTGCCTGCCGAACAGTACGCCATCGAAACCGGCACCCACCCCAAAATCACCACCGAAAAGAATATCAATAAATTCCGCAGTCAGATCAAAGCCCTCGGCTTCAGTTACGATTGGGACCGCGAAATCAATACCACCGATCCCGAATATTACCACTGGACGCAGTGGATTTTCAAGCAACTCTACGAAAAAGGTCTTGCCTATGTGGCCGAAGTTCCGGTGAACTGGTGTCCCGCGCTCGGCACTGTACTGGCCAACGAAGAAGTCATCAACGGCCTGAGCGAACGCGGCAGCCATCCGGTCATCCGCCGCCCCATGCGGCAGTGGATGCTCCGCATCACCGAATACGCGGAACGGCTGCTCAACGACCTCAACGATCTCGACTGGTCCGAGGGCATCAAGGAAATGCAGCGCAACTGGATCGGCAAGTCAGTCGGCGCGGAAGTAATTTTCTCCCTGAACGGTTTGGATGAGAAAATCACCGTTTATACGACCCGGCCCGACACTCTGTTCGGTGCCAGCTACATGGTGCTGGCCCCCGAACATCCGTTGGTTGACGCCCTGACCACCCCCGAAAACAAAGCCGCCGTCGAGGCTTACCGCGAAAGCGCCGCCCGCAAGAGCGACCTGGACCGTATCGAACTCAATCTGGAAAAGAGCGGCGTTTTCACCGGTTCCTACGCCCTCAACCCCGTCAACGGCGAGAAGATTCCGGTCTGGATCGCCGACTATGTCCTGATCAGCTACGGGACCGGGGCGATCATGGCGGTGCCCGCGCATGATACCCGCGACTTCGAATTCGCCGTCAAGTTCAATCTCCCGATCCGGGCGATCATCGAGCCGGACGACGAAAACGCCGTGGCCGATGTCCTGGCCGGCAAAGCCTGCTGGACCGGCGGCGGCAAAATGATCAATTCCGCGAACAGCGACGGCCTCGATATCAACGGCTGTGAAGTCGATGATTCCAAACGCATTACTACCGAATGGCTGGAAGCGCGCGGCATCGGCAAGGCCGCCGTCAAATACAAACTCCGTGACTGGCTGTTCAGCCGTCAGCGTTACTGGGGCGAGCCTTTCCCGGTGATCACGATGGAAGACGGTTCGGTCCGGCTGGTCGACGACAACGACCTGCCGCTGACCCTGCCGGAACTCGACGACTTCAAACCGACTGGAACCGGCGAACCGCCGCTGGCCAAGGCCGAAGAATGGCTCAACTACGTCGGACCCGACGGCGCCAGAGGCCGCCGCGAAACCAATACCATGCCGCAGTGGGCCGGTTCCTGCTGGTACTACCTGCGCTACATCGATCCGCATAACTGTCAGGCGGCGTTTGACACGGAAAAAGAAAAATACTGGATGCCGGTAGACCTGTATGTCGGCGGCGCCGAACACGCCGTTCTGCACCTGCTTTACGCGCGTTTCTGGCACAAGGTGCTTTACGATCTGGGCTATGTTTCCACCAAAGAACCGTTCCAGAAGCTGGTGAACCAGGGGATGATCCTCGGAATTTCCTACAAGGACGGCCGCGGGGCGCTGGTGCCCTCGGACAAGGTCGAACTGACCGCCGACGGCCCGGTGAGCAAGGAAACCGGCGAAGCCCTGACCGAATTCCCCGCCAAAATGTCCAAGTCGTTGCGCAACGTGGTGAATCCCGACGACGTGATCCGCGAATACGGCGCCGACAGCATGCGCCTTTATGAAATGTTCATGGGCCCGCTGGAGGCCGTCAAACCCTGGAATACCAAGGGCGTCGAGGGGGTATACCGTTTTCTGAAGCGTTCGCACCGTATGATCACCGCGCAGCCGCTCAGCGACGAGCCGATGACCGCCGACCAGCTCCGTGTTCTTCATTCGACGATCAAAAAAGTGACCGAAGACCTGGAAAATATGTCGTTCAACACGGCGATCAGCCAGATGATGATTTTCATCAACGAGTTTGGCGGGGAAGACAAACCCCTGCCGCGTGAAGCCGCCGGGAAATTCGTCCTGCTGTTGTCGCCGTTCGCACCGCACCTTGGCGAAGAACTCTGGCAGACGCTTGGACACGACAGCACCCTGGCTTACGAAACCTGGCCCGCATGGGACGAAAAATACCTGAAAGTCACCGAGATCGAAATTCTGGTGCAGGTGCTCGGCAAGCCGAAAGCCCGCGTCATGATGCCCGCCGAGGCGACCGAAGCGCAGATGCAGGAAATTGCGCTGAAACAGAAAGAAGTTCAGGAAGCCATCGCCGGCAAAACCATCCGCAAAGTGATTTGCGTGCCGGGACGGTTGATCAATATCGTGGCGAACTGATTGCCGCGCTTGGCGGCGGTCAGCGTTTTTCGAGCGAATCCAGAGCTTTTTGGATGGGAGGAGCCTGAGTCGGCGTCGCGCTTTTCAGGGCTTCCCGGTATTTGCTCATTGCTTCGTCGTTTTGCTTCAACATGCGGAGACTTTCACCCCAATAATAATAATAGGAGGTGCGGGTCAACGGATGTTGCGGCGGTTTCATGTTTTCGAACACGGTCGCCGCTTCCCGGAATTTTCCCGCGTGGAGCAGGGCCAGCCCGTAATAATAGTTGATCGATTCCGTGTCGGGGTACTCCGCGTGATATTTGGAGAGCAATGCCACGGCTTTTCCTGCCTGATTGTTTCGGATCAGGATATCGACCACATTGATTACCGCCGGCAGGTGGGCGGAATTGTAGCCCAGCCCTTCCAGATAAGACTGCATGGCTGCATCGGTATTGCCGTCGCGGAACTTCTGGGCATGGCCGTAAGCGACGAAATCCGCGGCGCGCAGCAGGTCGTCGTCCCAACCCGGAAATCCAACCACGGCATAAAGGACGACCGCCGCCGCAGGCAGGGGAAATATCCTGCGCTTTTTCCGGTAGAGCCGGATCGTTAGAAAAATCACGTAAGGAGCCATGACCGCCAACGCCGGACAGAGAATCATCCGGTAGCGCGCCAGCGGCATGAATGCGATGATCGGCACCGCGTAACAGAGCACATACAGCAGGGGCAAATTGAAGCGTCTCCGCTGCTTCCGGGAACCGAGAATCAGCAGGACTGCCACCCCGGCGAACGGGATCAGCAGCAGCGGTCCAGGCAGAAAACGGAAAATCCACAACCGGTTTTTGACGAAATAATGGTTGATATTGTTCGGCACTTCATAGGGACTGACCAGCATCAATCCCTTTTTCAGATAGTCCAGCGGGGACTTGCCGCTGTCCGAGAAATTCATGGTCATATTGTTGGTGTCCGACTGGGCCTTGGATACTTCAATGGCATGTGTCGCGTAACTCCGGTTGACGACAAGCGGCAGGAAATAGCCCGTCACCGCATACATGTGCGCCGACAACAGCACCACTGCCGCCAGCACCGGCAACGCAATCCCGAGGATCATTCGCCGGATATTCCAACGCAGATAGTACCAGAGCCACAGTCCGCCCGCCGCGGCGAAGAAAACCGTTGATATATGGACCAGAAACGGCAGAAACAATCCCAGAGAAACCACTGGCAACCGCCATCCCTCGAAGTGATGCTTACGCCCCCATACCAGCAGGAAAAGCGACAGCGCGGCGAAGTCCGGCACCAGGGAATCTTTGGTCAGGAAGCATTCATGGATCAGGAATGGCGAATATAGTGCCGCCGTCAGCCCGGTGATCAGCGCCCAATAACGTTTGCCGGTCAGGTGCAGAGCCGTATAACCCATCATGGCCCCGACCGGTATCCCCAACAACAGTTGCAGGATGACGATCAAGTCCGGCATCGGCGTGCCGTGGTTGATCAGCATGGTCAGGGCGACCAGCCCCCGATGGATCGAAAACATTATTTTTCCCTCATAAAAAAAACGTCCGAACTCCAGGTGGGTCATCATATCCAGTCCGGATACGCCGTGATAATAGCGGAACGGCGAGCCCTGCCATTCAGTCAGCAGCAGAAGCCGGGCGGCAATGGCCGCCCCCAGCGGGATGAGGACGGCGGCAATGGTATTTTGCGAGGGTTTCTTCATTATTTGATGGTATGCCGGAGGGCTTCGCGGGCCGCTTCGAGCGGTTGGTTGCTGCCTTTGGCGCTTACCGCGGCCATGGCGGCATTGACTTTTTCCGCTAATTGCAGGAGTTCGGGCTTATAGGCGTAACCATCTTTTTTCAGGCGTCCGCTGATTCGGAAATAGGCAGCGGCGTCGAGGTATTTCTCCATCATGGCGCAGGCCAGTCCGGCGAGAAGCTGGGATTCCGGGTCTTCGCGGCGGTTGCGGATATTGTCGAGGGCTTCTTCTGGTTTGCCGTTTTCCAACTGCATCAGGGCCAGACGGTTTGCCACCGGGCTCTGTTCGCCCTCCAGTTTGCGGATCTGGGCGTAATACCAGATGGCGGAAATGGCGTCGTTATTCTTTTCGGCCTCGGCGGCGGACTGGTAGAGGAACGCCTTGGCGTCATCGTTTCCCGTGGCGTTGCCGAGGAGTTTTTCCAACTTCGCTATTGGAGCGGAACCCAGTTTGCGGGCCTGACGGTAAAGTTTTTCGGCTTCGGGCTTGCGTCCGCTTTCGGCCAGGGCTTCGGCCAGATAAGCCATGGTGTCGGTGCGGCCGGGTTCGCGTTTCAGGACGGCGCGCAATTCTTTTTCGGCCTCGGCGGTCTGGCCGAGGTTGGTCAGGGCCGAGGCCCAGGCGCTGCGCAGGTCATTGTCGGAGGTGTTTTTACGGACGGCCTCGCCCAGAAGTTTTTCAGCAGCCATGTAGTCCCGGGTTTCGAAAAGGCATTGACTGTATTCGAGGCTCTGGCGTGGGGTCAGCGGTCCTTTTTTCATGGCGATGTTGAAATGATCGGCCGCTTCGCGGTACATTCCTTTTTTCAGGCAGATACTGCCGATCCGGGCATTGGCATTGGCATTTTCCGGGTCGAATTCCAGAATCTTGCGGTAATTCCAGAGCGCGACATCAATTTCGTCTTCCTTCTCCGCGCTTTCGCCCACGGCTTGCAGTTCCGTGGCATGGAAAGAGATTTCATCCGGCGTCATTCGCGGCTTGTTATTGACCGCCTTGGCCAGATCGGCCGAGAACGTTCGGTTGAAGTTTTCGATCGCGGCCAATTCGCTTTGGCGGGTGGCTTCCAGCACCGCCAGTTTCCGGCGAACCTCTTCCAGGTCATTCTGTACCTGTTTGCGGGCGGTGTCGTTCATTGCGATGCGCTGTTCGAACTGGGTAATCCGGGCGTCGCGTTCGCCGAGCTGGCGGCGATGGATTTCCGAGGCGGCGGCAAGTTGACGGCGCAGGAGTTCGTCGGAACCGGCGGAGGCGTCCTTTTCTTTCAAGGCTTTTTCAGTTTCCTCCAGATTTTGACGGAGTTGGACGATTACGCCGTTACTTCGCGTGATTTCGGTTTGGAGTTTTTCGGCATTATTCAAGGCTTCGGCATATTCCTGCTTAAGTTTTTCCGAGGTTTTTATCTTGATTTCGGCTTGTTTCAATTCTTTGCCGAGCCGGATAATTTCGTTCTGCGCGTTCAGATTTTTTTCTTCCTGGATTTTCAGCAGGGATTGAATCCGGGTCCGGTTCTCCGTTTCCATCCGGTGGGCTTTCTGCTGCTGAGCGAGTTCCTCGCGGAGCGATGCGATCAATGTCGCATTGCTACGGAGTTCTTCCACCAGGCGATTATCGTTCGTTTGTGTTTTGACCGGGAGGGGCGAGGGCGGCGTGGGTTGTTGAGCCGGTTTGTTCCGCAGGTCAGTCAGTTGCTTCTTTACCGAAGCCAGTTCCTTCAATGATTCCTGACCGTCTTTAAGGCGGTTATTGGCGGCGGTGAGACTGTCTTTCAGCAAGTCCAGTTGTTTTTTCAGCAACGGGAGTTCTTTCAGGTCGGCTTCTGCTTTGCGGATTTTGGAATTGAGATCGGTGAGCTTACCGTTGGCTTCGGCGAGTTGGCGGGAAAGACTGGTCTGTTGTTCGGAGCTTTCCTTCAGTTGAGCCCGGGAGTCTTTCAGCAGTTCGTTGTTGTCAGCGAGTTTTTTCTCGTACTCGGCGATTTTCTGTTCAGCTTCCTTGAGTTTTGAGGAATCAACCGGAACAGCGGCGGTTTGAACGGGGGGAGGGGCCTGTGTTTTCTTCAACTCCGCGATTGTTTCAAGAGCCTGCTGGTGTTTTAGCTTCAATGTGTCTAGCTCGGCTTTGCTTTGGGTCAACTGTTTGAGTTGTTCGGAGGCGGTTTTGAAGCGTGCGGCCAGAATAGCGTTGTCGCGGTTTTCTTGATCCAGCTTCTGGTTGGCTTCCTGAAGTTGCTTGTATTCTTCTTTGAGCTTGCGGAGGTCGGCGGAGACGGAAAGGAGCTGTTTGCCTGCATCGTCCTGGGTGGTCAGGCGGTCCTTCAGTTCCTGAATCGTTTCGGTGAGTTTGACGTTATTGTCCTGCGATTTGGTATAAGAGGCGCGTAACTTATCCAGCTCCTCGCTGCTTTGGCGGAGTTTTTCCTGTTCTTCGCGGACCTGTTTGGTCAGGGCGAGGACATTTTCATATTCACTGTTCAGGCGGGTTTCCAGCCGTTTCTGGGCTTTTTCATATTTATCGACGTATTCCCGGCGTTCCGTGTCGATTTCCTGATTTTTCTTTGTGAGCTCGGCAACCTGTTTGGCTAGGGCGTTTTTCAATTCAAGCGCTTTGGTGTGCTGCTCGGTCAGGTTGCGGTAAGCCTGAGCGGTCTGGTCGCGTTGATCGGTCAAAGTGACGACCGCTTCTTTCATGGATTTGAGCTCATCGCCCGTTTCCCGGTTCTGTTTGCGGAGGTCGGCGGATTCTTTGGTCAGGCGTTCATTTTGAACGGAGGATTCGGTCAGTTTTTTTGCCAATTCGCGGCTTTCTTTCAACTGCTGGGCGGCGGTTTGGCTGCCGGTGGAACCCAGGCGGGTGATTTCATTCTGCTGATTTTTGACACGGACTTTCTGGATATCGGCGTCCTTCTGTAAATCGGCATATTGTTCGGCGAGCTTGGTCATTTCCTGCTGGCGGAGTTGGGCGAGTTTGGAGGCATCGGAAACCTGGCGTTCAAGGACGAGAATTTTCTTGGAGGCGGCATCGGCTTTTTCCCGGAATTCATTGCGGCTTGTCAACAAGTCGGCAATTTCTTTTTTCAACTTGTCAACTTCGCTGTCCTGCAATTTCAGCCGTTGGTTGACGATATCCAGTTTCATGCGTTCTTCGAGCAGCCGGTTCTGAAGTTCTTTCTTTTCTTTCTCCGGTTCGTCCTGCTTGGCGGCGAGCAGTTCATTCTGACTCCGCAGGTTGGCAAGGCGTTGTTCGAGGGCGGCTTTTTCTTTGATCAGGTTGGCAATTTCCAGCCGGGTACTGCGGTTGCGTTCGACCTCCTGCTTGAGTTTATCGCGTTCGGCCACGGTGGCGAGAAATTCCTTCTTGTACTTTTCGAGCTCACGGGTGATCTCGTAAGCGTTGGCATGGGACGTCACGATTTCGCGGGAGGTGGTGGTTTTGGCGGAGTCTTGGAGGGGAGGGGGGAGAGCCTGCTGGGCGATGGCGGTTTTGTCAATACTGGCGCGGAGGGCATTGATTTCACGGTTGCACATTTTGATGCGGTTGTCGATAATCTGCTGGTTCCAGTCCGGGCGCGCTTTTTTGACGGCGAGGTAATAGTCGCGCGCCTGTAGAAATGCCTCCAGAGCCTGCCGGGCTTCGTTGCGCGCCTGAGCTTTTTCAGCGCGTTCGTAGAATGAATATCCTTTGCGCCAGGCGTCCCATGGCGAGAAATCCTCGGCTTGTGCGTGTATTAGCAATGGGGTGCCGCACAACAATACGGTAAGTATGGTTGTCTGTAGTCGTTTCAGCATGTTGTACCTCAAATCAGTTAATCAGGTAATCCGCGAACCGTTGGGCGTTGTTGGCGCCGATCCGGACCGTCAGGTGTAGAAATCCCGAATCATCGTATTCGGACTCCAGAACATTGCCGTTCTGGTGGGAAAATGCCGCCAGGTCGTAACGCTCCGGGGGAAGTTTTACCCGGATGATATGACTGCCGGAGGCGACGAGCTTCTCCATCTGGCGCAGCAGTTCGTCGATTCCTTCGCCGCTGGACACCGAAATGAACTGGGCGTTCGGGAACATGTGGCGAATGCGGGTCACGAGGACGGGATCGTATTTCAAATCAATTTTATTGAAGACGGGCAGAATATTTTTATCCTCCGCGCCGAGTTCTTTCAGTACATTCATCGTGGTTTCCCATTGTTCCTCGACGCAGGGACTGCTGATGTCCAGGAGCAGAACCAGAAAATCGGCGAGTACCGCTTCTTCCAGAGTTGACTTAAAGGCTTCGACGAGGGCATGGGGCAGTTTGCGGACGAAACCGACGGTGTCGGTAATCAGCAGCTCCTGCTGATTGGGCAGGATGATGCGGCGGGTCGTCGGATCAAGGGTGGCAAACAGCTTATCCGCCACATAAATATCGGCGTTGGAAAGCCGTTTGAGCAGTGAGGATTTACCCGCGTTGGTATAGCCGACGATGGCGGTCTGCGGCATATTGTTGCGTTTGCGGCTTTTGCGCTGGGTGTCG
Organism: uncultured Lentisphaeria bacterium; assembly: GCA_937888615.1. Lineage (GTDB taxonomy): Bacteria > Verrucomicrobiota > Lentisphaeria > Victivallales > Victivallaceae > UBA5239. Next base: position 8,798 of record CALABZ010000275.1, read on the forward strand.
CGCTGTTTCTTTATGTTGGCAAGTTGGACTTTAAGCTCGGCGATCCGGGTACGGACAATGCGGCGGTCGAGTTCCACCTGTTTTTCTCCCTCGCCCTTGTTGCGGCCGCCGCGCTGGCGGGAAAGGTGGCTCCAGGCGCGGGTCAGGCGCGGCAGATAATATTCGAGGCGGGCGAGTTCGACCTGCAATACGGCCTCGCTGGTGGTGGCGCGTTCGGCGAAAATATCGAGGATGATTTCCTGCCGGTCGATGACCGAAAGTTTGGTCAGCCGTTCCCAGTTGCGTTGTTGGATCGGATAGAGTTCATCGTCGAAGATCAGGCAGTCGGCTTCGAGTTCGCGGGCCATTTCGGCGATTTCCTCGGTCTTGCCGGTTCCGAGATAATATTTAGCATGGGGCTCTTTGAGTTTCACAACCATTTTGGCAACGGCGCTGATGCCGAGATTTCCGGCCAACTCTTCGAGTTCATCCAGATGCATGGCGGTATCTTCATCGGGGGCGGTGAAATCATTGATTCCGATCAGCAGGGCGCGTTCGACAATTTTCCGTTCGTCTTTTTCCGTATCAATCATAAATTCCTGTAAAACTGTAGTTATTTTATTAACTATAATCTAGCCTGCCCCCACGAGAAAATAAAGGGGAATTATGAAAATTTAATGAAAAACACTGTATCGGGAAAGCCCGTGAATTCAAACAATTTCCACCAATATACGTATGAAATATACATAACATGTTTAATTTCAATATATCATTGTCAGTCGCAATTGCTTGTGCGACTGACAATGACGACTTATGGTAATATACCATATTTTTGAATAAAGTCAAATCGAATGGGATGGCATATTTAATCACAGGGGTGCAGGAATCTGCAAAATCAAGCTTTGGTTGAGATCAGGTTTCGGGAACAATACTATGCTCTAACCCAGGTAATGATTTCCATATGTCATTGTCAGTCGCAATTGCTTGTGCGACTGACAATGACGACTTATGGTAATATA
>CALABZ010000276.1 GCA_937888615.1 uncultured Lentisphaeria bacterium
TTCAGAGGAGTCGGATCGGAAATACTGACTTTGTCCGGTCTGCTGGCGTAGTCCGTGGCTTTAAGGTATTCCACATGCAGGTCGGAAAAAACATAATTCCCCCCTTTGTTGTGAATTGTCGGCAGGTATTTTACATGCATGACATCCACCTGCGCCAATCCGGAGGAATTGTCCGAAGCGATCTCAGTAAACTCCGTATATGCCATTGTCATTGTAGGTATTTTAATGGCTGAAATTTTATGCGGATTGCTCCAGAAATAGGTACCGTTGTCTCGCCGATACCCGGAAAGGTAGCGGTTGGCCCCGTAATGCGAATAATAAAAATACCCGGCACTGGCGTATACCTTTTTTGTCTGCGATGGGCATGTAAAACTCTTGCTCATGTCTATTCTTTGGGGATTCCATTCCAGTGGGCTGCTGATCACTGCAGAGTGACGGGAAAGCAACGACTGATTGAACCCATAATAAAAGGTCAGGGAAACCCCTCTTTGTTCATCGCGGGAAGGCGCGATCCACTCGTCAAATGCGTCAATATACGTCATCCAACTGTATCCGATCTGCTTGATAGTATTTGCGCACGAAGTCGTTCGCGCTTGTTCTCTTGCATGATTCAATGCAGGGAGCAGCATCGCCGCCAGAATTGCAATTATAGCAATGACCACCAAGAGCTCAATAAGTGTAAAATTACATCTCATAACAGACATTATATCATGCGATTTGAGTGCGTTTTTTGGTAATGGTTTAGTGTTTAAAAATCGACTGTTTTGAACCGTTTGCTGATTCATACGACCTCCATAGTATAAGTTTAGTTTCATAAAGTTCATTTTTTGAAAAATATTTTCCTTTTTTTGTAATGGTTTAGTGTTTAAAAGCTGCTTCCTCTGGGAAAAATCCATATTTTTCCCAGACCGACTGTTTTGAACCGTTTGTTGATTCATACTGTCTCCATTGTTAAGTTATTGAGATTTCTCAAAAAAATTTCATTAACGCTAAAAAAGTTATTGACTTGTATCGCAATTTTTGTTATACTGGTAGTAGGTTCATACTTTGTTGATTTACTGGAGGAAACTCCATGGGGCATGGCAAACCGGCTGGCCGTTCCAAAAAAGTCAAACACCCTTATTGTCCTTTCAGAAATTTCTGTATTTCCCTTAATGGTGAAGACCCAACTCATATCCTTGCTGAACGCGATTACCTGAGAAACCGTGTCGACGAACTTGAATTCTCCATTGCCAACCGGCATGCGATCAAGCTTCAGGAACGAATCAGGGAATTTGAAGATGATAAATCCAAGCTTAAAAAGGATCTTTCCGAAGCGCTTCAGGCTCCTTTCAAAAAATATGAGAGAAAAGAAACTTCCACCTCTAAAAAACGTGGAGCGCCGATCGGTCATCCGGGCTGGTTTCGAGCCAAACCTGAGTAAATCGATAAAACCGTTGATGTTTACCTTGATGTTTGTCCATTGTGTGACGGTGAAAATATTTCGCCATGCAACCATACTACTGAACATATTCAGGAAGACCTTGAAAACGGCAAACTTACTTCCGCTTGCGTTGTTCACTGTTACTACGGGTGTTGTGATTGTAAAAGCATCGTCCTCGGCTGGGGTAATAACGAAATTTCCAACGCTTCCTATCACAATACGCAGTAGATATTGCAGTGTTTGTGGAAATTGGAAATCGTGCCGGAATCGCCGGTCGGATTTGACCATAGGCTTGCTGAAAAAGCTACTCCGGTATACAAGAGATTGAAACAATCTCTGCCCGGGTTCCCATTTATACATATTGACGAAAGCAGAGGTTCCAAGGCCGTTATTGACCACCTCGGGAAATACTGTGTCATTATAAGCGATTTCCGGAGTGCGTACCTTAGCAAAATCAGAGCGTTCGCCAAGCAGAAATGCCTGGTTCGTTTGCTGCGCGACATCAGGAATTTGCTCAAAGATGAATCTCTTGCGCCGGAAGCAAAAACATTCCTTACGGACACTAAAGAATTGTTTAAAGATGCTATATTTCTTCATAGTATGCACCCCGCGCTTAGCAATGAGGAATACCGCCTGGATTGCAAAGATATTCGCAAACGGTTCAAGAAATTACGCTCCCGCCCGGAATTGGAACACCATGAAACAGACAACATACGTAAACGCCTGATCAGCTTCAAAGATGAACTCCTTGTATTTCTTAAATACCCGGCGATATCTCTAACGAACCACGTTGCCGAGCAAGGTCTCAGAAACGCAGTCTTATTCAGAAAAATATTCTTTGGGAGCATGACTGAGCGCGGCAAACGCAATGTTTCAATTATCACGACCATAACACGAACGGCAAAACTGAGAGGCTTAAATCCCGTCAACGCAATGATGGAAATAATGGACAATAACGCTACGTCTACACTGCTCGACAGTTTCTTACGCCGGGCAATGCCGGAAGCTTCATGACAAAAATGCATATGGGAACAGAAAATATTCCCTAATTCCGAAATCATCATTTTGATTCCGGAGGGATGCCCTGTCCCATAATTTTTATTTTGCTGTCTTTTGGTCATGATTTTCGCATCCATTATTCTGTTTTCGTTATACTCAATTAGAGTGAAATTTTAAAATTTGGCGAGGAGGATTGGATAGTGATTTTTTTGATACGAATGAAGCCCGATGCGGGCATCGTGCGAATGAGCAGCGGAAAAAAGCGCTGTTCAAGTCGCTCGGCCCTGCGGGCTTGCAGTTTCGCCGGCCCGGCTTTCCGCCTTGCCGTTTCTTCGATACTACAGTATCGGCGAACCGTCAAAACGAAAACCCGAACCGGCGATCTCTGCAACCAAGTTTAAAATTTTGACTGTGAAAATCCCGTTTTTTGTTTTTCTTCTCATTTTTCTTCCTTTTTTATTTTTTTAAGCTCAAGCGGCTTCACATGATGCCTGTTAGTTATGCGGCGCTGCCGTATAAAACTGTATGAAAAATGAAGTACTCCCTCATGTTATATCATACACCCGGAACTCTTTCTTCCGGAGCTCCGGGTGTTCCAAAAACTCACTGGAACGTCAGTTTCAGGAACCGGACATTGTCCTTACCGACGTTCAGATCAATTCCGTCCTTCCTGATTTTCAGCGATTTTCCAGTAAGACAATCCACTGCTAATTTGAGTCCCGGCAGAGAAAGAGACGTGACTGCCTCCTTGCGCGAACCGTAATTCCCGACAAGCACCAATGCGTCTTTTCCAAGCCGTCGCAGCGTGTACGAGAGATATGGATTGGAGCCTTTGAATTTTTCATCAAGCGTTGCCTTGATCAAAAATTCCTCATACGGAGCGACCGCTTTCAAACCGCATGCCAGGTAGTAATAATCTATCGGCGAAGTCAGGGAGCGGTCCACAAAATACGCGATTCCGTATGCCCCGTTCATGTATGCTTCAAGAATGCTGTAAAATGTAACCGGTCCGTATTCATCCGTGAAATAAGCACCGCTGCCGGCGGAGAGATAGATCAGTACCTTTTGGGGATCATGCACGTAAAGATAGTTTGTTCTGACCGCTTTTTGAACGAACCTGACATTCACGCCGTAGTAAACGGTGTGGAGTTCATCCAGGTATTCCGGGAAGAGTTGTTTTGCGCCAAACAGGGAAATCAGCTGACCATCGCATTCCGCGACACGATCCGCACAGTAAAGATAGCTTCCGATTTTCGCATTCGGAGCGGCTTTTTTAGCCGCAAGGAGCACCCTTTTGTATGAATCCGCACAAGCCCATTCCGCATACTGGGCACGGGTCATGTTTTTGCTTTTCCGGAGCGTTTCACAGCGAGAGCATGTAGCAAAGGTATCCGGCGAAAAATAGAACTCAAAATCAAGATGAATATAATCAGGAGCAAGCTCTTTCATGCGCTTCCCGACAACGTCATCGCACAATTCCTGATAATACTTTCCTCTGTAAGCTGGACAGATGTGGTTGTGTGTGGAAACTTTTCCGAAGTTGGTGCAATGGAGTTCCGGAATCTTTCTCCATTGATTGACAAAAAAGTTGTCCGGCACCCCTATGATCTTAAAACCGTTTGCGCGGGCGGCTTTCAGGTATCCCTCATTCTGCGGAGTGATCTGATCGTGAACGGAAAGCGCGTTCAATCCGATGTGGCGGACAGATTTCATGGCATCCGGCCAACTGTACATCACTCTGGATGTGAACCATGTTCCAGCCGCGAGGAGGTGTTTAAGCCGCGGAACTTCGGGTATTTCGATGACATTCAGCTTCATTTTAATAGAACCGATCTCTTTCCCATCGCCGAATGTGGTAAGTTTCAAATACTGTTCCTTCTCCGGGACATCCCCTTTGGCACGAAAGTAAAAAGGACCAATTTTGTAATTTGCGCGTCCCACAAATTCCGAATATTTGTGCGGCTGCGTGAAATGGAAGACAGTACGTCCGTTTTGGGTCTCTCTTCCGGCCAACTGTCTGGTTTCCGCCTGATAAGCGAATTTCAGCGGTTCTTCCGGAATGTACTCAATCTGTTCCGGGAGATCGAAGGAATAAGAGATCAGCTCATTATCCGGTTTCACCTCTCGCTTATCGCTGAAATTCAGGAAGTTCGGGACGTTGACATTGCGCGGGACATAGAATGACGAATAGCTCGGAGTCATAACCGCTTGTTTTTTGAAAATATCAACCGGCGCCGAATTGTACACTGCATTAAAACCATCGGTTTGCGTTTTTCCCTTCAGAACTGCCACCTCGTCCATGGCAAAGATGTAATATGATGTCTCGAAATTCACATAAATATAACGAGCTTCAGCATTTACATTCAGTTGGAAGGGGTAGACGTAGGGCGGTGTTCCGGTGTTCCCTTCGGGAAGATAATACAGTGTCTTCCAGTCGGCATCATCTTTTTCATTAATCTGGAGTTTTTGGAGAGAGGAGGCCTTGTACCAGTCTTTTTTATCGCGGCTGATCCAGACCTCAATCAGATTCGGGAACATTCCGGCACTACCGCCGAGGTGCATGTTGCACCGTCCGCCGCAAATCCGCATCACAACCTTTTCCACCGGCTGTGGAGTCCCGAGATCAAGCGTGAATCCGACTTTCCCCATCCATCTGGAGTAAGTCCACCCTACGGCTGCTTTGTCATCGTAAATATATCCCCGGTGGTCCTTGCTGAGTTTTCCATCGGTCAGATCGGTTGCATCCGTTCCCCCCTGTCTGGTCGGCACATGGTTTGGCTCACGGATGTAAATGCGGTTTGCCAGAGCCATACCGTATGCAGTATCAAATTCGACATTGGTTCCCTTGGCAAGATTTTCCCCTTTTGTCACCTCATTCCAGTGGTCTGCGGCAAGAATCGGGGAATAGATTTTCTGTACCGCTCCATAGGCTTTTCCCACTTTGAAATCTTTGATCACCATGCCGGGGTTGTTGGCGGCTTCCACGGTCAGAGTGTAATATTTTACGTCCTTATTGCAGATATCATATGTGGGGGAATAGGTTTGTTCTTTGCCGGTACTGTTAAGGAACGTGTTGTAATTGTATGCGCTCAGCAGCTTGCCATCCGCGCTGTGCTCGCTCAAACGCACGATCATTTTGCCTTTCCCGGCATGGCGCATGGTAATAAGAACGCAATCTCCGTAACTGGCGGGATATTTGCCGGGAATCAGAAGAACGCCATCCTTGAGATACCAGCCGCCGTTTTGATTGACAAATTCGACTTTCCCGTCCGAATTCCACGTTCCCATTGCAGGGATATCGACAGTTTCCTTTGCCGCAAAACAGCAGCACAAAGCGAACAGCGCCACCATGCTTAGCAAAAACTTTTTCATAACATTACTCTCCTTCCGAACTCTTTTTATTTTATGGTTTTCACTCAAAAACACAATATTTTAAGCTTATAGTACTGATCCGTTATTTCCCCTCCTCAAAGAAAAGCCACCCGGCGCATTTCGGGTTGTAATCATCAAAAAGGTTCCGCGACGGGACTTTCTCATACGGAATCCAGCTGAAATCATTGCCACGGATATTCAGACGCATCGGCGCCGTTTTGCTCCGGCGGTGCCGCTCCCAGATCGCAAGCGGAAACTCCACGGTCACTTCTTCCCCGGACCAGGTGATCTTCGGTTCATATTCCTTCAACAAAATATAGGAGTCCATGGCACCGTTGCCGTCTTCTTCAATGTACGTAGAGACAGCGGGCCAGAGACGGCATCCTTCGATCTCAATCCGGAATTTTCTGCCTTTCACCCCGGTGACCGCAATCAGAAGCGATTTTTCGTTGTAGGCAACTTTCCATGACATTCCGTCGCTTAGGCGGATCGGTTCGCTGAAGTGTCCTAGCGGAGCCACCGCATCCGGAGTTACGTTCTTTCCGGTATAGGCGTCTATCTCCGGCGAATTCCTGTCAAAACGGGGAAAATCCTCATCCAGAAGTTGTTTCATGAGTGCGATTCTTGCTCCAAGTTTTTCCGGAAAGAATAAGTACCCTTCCGCTTCCGAGTGATACCCGATCCGGGAATCCCTGCGGCAAAGTCCGATCATTGCTTTGGTGCAGGCGATCTCCTTCCGGACGATTCGCCGCATGGCGGACAAATGATCCTGTTTATTGAAAAGCATATCCTCCCGCAGAGAGTAAAATTCCAGAACATTGCAGGTGCTTTCAATCTGAAGTCCGATCGCCTCTGCAACCATGATATCCCCAATTTGCGCACGGTTTCCGGCATAGGACTTTTGGAGCGGACGGAGGAGTTTCACTCCCTTGTTCCATGCGGTCCGCATTTTCCGACTCAATGCCAACGCCTCTTCCAGCGTATGCTGATAGATCAGGCTTTCTCCGATCCGGTCGCCGCTGACCTGCGGATATTTCTCAAACAGCCAGCTCGGAGCAAGCGGTTCATCCACCGGAAACAGATGAAGCGGCCACACAACAGAATGATGGAGCGGACCGTACCATGCAAAGGCAAGATTGGCAGGGAAACACTCGTATCCTGCGGAAAAATACTGCCATGCTTTTGCGATGATCTTGGCATCACATCCCCAATCCGGCCCGGCAAGGTCCTCCAAAAAGCGTTTTCCTCCGGACGGTAGCGGCAGGAAGGAAAGTTCTCCCGCCGCCTTGTTCATCGGCCCCGGATAATTGCCGAAGTACCAGCACTGCATTACCGAGGAAACATTCAACTCTTTCATTGCCTGATATTTCCGGTAAAGATGAAGCGGAACCGGGATAAACGGAACCGAGGCATCCTCATGGGAACACCCCACCTGAAGTTTCGCCGCCGGTTTCGCCGTTTTTGACATGGTGTCCCGGAAGAACTGCGAAGGTCCGACATATGCGAGGGAATAATCAAACACATTCCGGTCGATATCAAACTGTTTTGCAACACCGCCCGATTCGAAATTCAGCATCAGCCCCGCGTCATCCGGCCATTCCAAAAGGGCGGTTTTCAGGCGTTTGACAAAATCCGAATCGTCCCGCTGGACCGGAACATAGAACCACCCGATAAACTCCGCATTCGGAGAAATGCGTTTCATGGGGAGGAGAAAGCACTCCGCAATATCATGAAACTGTTTGCCCAGACTCAGTTGACGGCACTCGGTTTCGCACGCTTTGTCATGACACACGGGGTGATAGGCGGTTGTCTGCCACATCCGGTAGGCCGCGCATGTCCCGTTGTCTTCTCCAAGCATAATATTGATCATTCCACCAAGTCCGGGAACTGCGGTGAAAAGGGTTGTGACGGCTTCCTCAATATATGCTTTACCGATTCCGCTCTGCTGGCAGAAACATTGAAACTTGCCGCAGGCCCCGGCAAGCAGTTCGGGATGGTCTTTCGCTTCTTCCTTTGGAATGGCAAAGGTGGAAACACCCCATAGTTTCGGCTCACAGAAAAACACATAAATCCTGATCCCGTAACGTTTGCAGCGGGCAACCGTTTCCCGTAATTTGGCAAACCGTTGCTCCGCATCAGCGCCGCGTCCCGGAAATACAGAGGACGGAAAATCCCGGAAATACATTGTCAGCCACAAACCGTTGATCCCTTCATGGGCAAGACGGTCCAAGTAATGTTCCGGATAATAGTTGATATCATTGGTCAGTTCATCAATCCAGAACGGAGCACGGTAGGTCGGTCCGAAGAAACACCGGGAAATCCGGTTCCTGACAAACGGACGCCGGTGCCATGTTCCAAGCGTGACACTCCTGCCTTCCGCCTCACGGATCCGGTCTTCCAGAAAATAGACGGCTCTGCGTACCCCCTCTGAATCACCCGCGGCAATCACTGCGCCGCAAGGCGTCGTCTTCAGAGAATACTCCTCACGCCTGAACGATGCTTTATAGCGGATCGTCAGCAAATATCCCTCAGAAGTTACTTCGATCTTTTTTGCACTCAGAACCCGGTGCAGCGATTCCAGTGCGGTTTCCGGGAAACCATCCCTGAATTTTTCTCGTTCGATCTGCAATGCAATCCCGTTCCGCATACAATTCCGGGCAATATTCCGGGTACGGCCTCCGCCCTTTCTGAAATGGTATTCCATCGGACGGCACAAATCGTCCATAAACTTCATCTCACTGCGTCCAGGACGCGATATCTCCTCAAATTTTCTGATATCTTCCACTCTCATAACTTTCCTCTCAACATCATACTTATAGATGTGTTCTGCATAATACGTTAACCATTTTATAATAAACGACTTTTTAATCTTTTTCCCTTGAATTTTCCTCCATGGGGGGGGCTATATTGTAATGTCTTTCGGGACAACAATTTAACCACCAAATAGGAGGAAAAATATGATGCAAGATTCACTGCTTTATGACTACTACGCGCTGATCGATTCGTGCTCATTCCTGAAAAAATACGATGC
>CALABZ010000277.1 GCA_937888615.1 uncultured Lentisphaeria bacterium
TAAAGAGCGTTTTGCCGCTGCGGTCGATTTTGCCGTCCCGCGCTTTTTTGTTTTTGGTCAGAAACCAGATACATGCCGGGATCTGCGTATTGGTGAAGAGTTGCCCCGGGAGTGCTACCATGCATTCGACTTTGTCGTCCTGCAGCAACGCCTTGCGGATTTCGCCTTCGTTGTTGGTGTTGGAGCTCATCGAACCATTCGCCAGCAACAATGCCATCGAGCCGTTGTCGTTGAGATGATAGAGCATATGCTGAATCCAGGCAAAGTTGGCGTTGCCCTGCGGCGGTGTGCCGTATTTCCAGCGCACATCGTTTTCCAGGCTCGCATGCCACCAGTCCTTGATATTAAACGGCGGATTGGCCATTACAAAGTCCGCCCGCAAATCGGGGTGCTGGTCATCCAGGAAACTATCCGCGTTTTTCTTGCCAAAGTTAAAGTCAATTCCGCGAATTGCCATATTCATCGCCGCCAGCTTCCACGTGGTCGGATTGGATTCCTGCCCGTAGACGGAAATGCGGCGTTTTTGTTCCGCCGGATTATAATGCTTTTCTTTCGCGTGGTTTTCGATGAATTTCTCGCTGGAGACAAAAAATCCCCCAGATCCCATGGCCGGGTCAAAGACTCGTCCGTTGTATGGTTCGAGCATTTCGGTAATCAAGGTAACGATGGATTTCGGCGTGTAATATTGCCCGCCGGCTTTTCCCTCGGCCAGTGCGAATTCCCCCAGAAAATATTCGTACACATGCCCCAGAATATCCTTGCTTGCCAAATCAAGTTTTACCCCGTTGTATTCCGGGGTGGCAAAGGAGGTGTCCGAAAAACTGTTGATCAGACCGATGAGTTTGTCATTATCCAGTTGATATTGGCTGATTCGATTTAAAATCCCTTTGAGTTTCGGATTAACCGGCCTTTCATCAATCTTGCAATTTTCGATTTCATCCAACGCGTTATCAATCAACCACGAAACCGAACGGAGTTTAACGTCATTTCCTTGGGCATCCTGCCAAATCACCGAACCAATGGGCAAAACCGATTTTTCGCGCAAAATGCTCCAGCGCGCATTTTTTGGAACCCAGAAGATGTTCTTCTCCTGATAATAGTCGAGAATTTCCAGTTCTTCAGCAATCGCCGCTTCGTATTCTTCATCCGACGCATAATCTTCGCGCGGCATATAGTAAATATTGTCATCCCCGGCAGTGGTAAAAAGTTGCCGTAGCTCCTGTTGCCGCTCTTCGAATGCATCCGAAACATATTTCAGAAAAATCAGCCCCAGAACGATATGCTTGTAATTCGCCGCATCAAGATTATTGCGCAGCTTATCCGCCGCCTTCCACAACTTATCGTCCAATTCCTTCAAAAACTTCTGTTCTGCATTCTGCATATCTAAAATCCCTATCTACCTTTAATTTATAACTTGGTTGATGAAATAAGGCATATCGCACACGCATAAGATATCTATTGTATCCTGGGGCATTTCATCAATTCTCCAAAGCATTTCTATTCCCCGGCCTTTCCGGATTTCACCCAGGCGTCAACTTCATCCTTTTTGAACTTCCAGTAGCGGCCGATACGGTGGCCGGGCATTCCTTTGTCTTCGATCCATTTGTAGATGGTCTCACGGCGTGCGCCCAGGTATTCTGCAATTTCTTTCAACGATAGCCACCGATCATCCATGTCAAATCCTCATTTTGCCGGGTTAAGCACAATATAAAACCCACTACTATACTTACAAAAAAATATCACGGGTTGGGCAAATTACAAGCCCCAATCCGGGGGTAGAGTGAGTCTTAGTTACTTTTATAATGAAATAATAGGGGTGTAATAGTGTTTAAAAGAGGAAAAAGCCGACTTAGCCGATGAAGCGGACGGTGCCGCCAAAAATACCCTGAAAAACGGCAATAGCCCGCTTATGGCGGCGGAAGCCAAAGCCGCGTTTTCGGTCGGCAAAAAGCTCAAAAAAGCCAAATTCTTCCTCGAACGCGACAGCGATGCCTGGAGCGGCATGTTCGACGCGGACAATTTTGCGTTTGGCAGTGTGAAACTCCCGGAGAGTGAAGAGATGACCCCCGACAACCGCCTCGAAGAACGCATCGAATTTCTCGACACGTTCAGCAAAGCCCTGAGAGCCTACTACGTAACCTTCGTCGAAGCCATGCGCTCGTCCAACTGAGAACAGGAAGCCGTGAAAATCCGCCAATGGGCCGGCGAACGCGATTCCCGTTGAACTTGGGTAGAAAGCGGGAACTCACACCGCCCTCGTGCTCCCGCGGCTGGTCGCATGACCTGCACCATGTTTCTTTTCAGGCAAAAGTCGCCTTTATTTTCAGTTTGCGACCGTCGATCAGACGGATACGCTCCATTTGAAGCTCTTCAAATAATCCCTGGAGACTTTCGCTTGAAGCGATTGTCACCTGGCCGTATTCACAGTCGAATGTTACCGTCAGAAAGTCCGTCGAAGCGGTGATCTTGTCGATGCTGTCGGTTTTGATGAGAATGTTTTTATCTCCCAGCAGCATCCATACGCGCGGGCAAGGTTTTTTCAGGATATCCCATGGTTTGGCGTCTAAATTCATATGTCAATCCTCCATTTACCGGTCCATGCCGCGCGGCGGCTTTTTCTTTGGCGCCAAAGACGGCTTTTTAGTGATACGCGGTTTGATGATGATTTTTGACGGTTCTTTCCCATGATTCATATTCTCCGTTTTTGATGGTTCATTTTTCTCTATTTTCGGTTCAATTCCGGGCTCTGCCGGTGTGGCATGATCTGCCTTTAAAGGTTCCGGTGCTTTTGATTTCGGACGATCAGAGGGAGCCGAAATCGGTATCGCCGGATATTTTTCCACATATGGTTTGGCCGGTTTTGGTAAACCGGATAGATTCCTGAACTTTTCCATATATGGATTATCCGCATCAGTTGATGGCATATTCGTATCGGGTCTTAAACGAACGGCAGGAGTCGAAATCGGTATCGCCGGATATTTTTCAGATGGCATCTTTGTCCCGGGCTTTGACCCCGTACCGGGAGGCACAATCGGTGTCGCCGGATATTTATCCGTGTATGTTTTAGAAGAATTTGACGAACCGCTGAAATTTCGGAGTTTTTCCATGAGTGGATTGTCGTTATATGGCGAACCGCTTCTTCCCTCGGTTTTAACCACGGGTTCCGGCTTGGCCTCGACCGCGAAACTGATGTTCTGCTCGAAATACGTTTTTTCAGTGATGACACCGTAACCGTATTTACGAAAATGAGCACGGCGGGCAACTGTTTTCCGGACGGTCTCGCGAACCCTGATTACCGCGTCTTTGACATATTCCATCAGCTTGGCCGCGCGTCCTTTGATTGATTTATAAGTCGTATCCGGCAAGGTTTTTGCTTTAGCCTCCCGTGCCTCAGCGGAAAGATTAAGAATTGCATCCTGCCTGATCTCTCCGGATTTCATCAGGTCATGAACGCTGCTGCGGTCGGAATTTAACGACAGCCGCGCTTTCAGAAATTCTTTTTCAGGACAGTGCAGCGCCATATTCCGCCGTCCCCGACTGAGCGCCACATAGAATGTCTTGCAGTCAAGTGCTTGTGCCGCGACTACCACGTTTTCGGCGGTGCGTCCCTGAGCTTTGTGTGAAGTCGTTACCCAGCCGTATTTGAACGTGTCGTAATGTTCCGGCAGGTCGACCAGTTCGCGCGGTTTACCATCCGAATGCAGCATCATTACCTTGCCGGGATCTGCCGTAATCATCGCAATGTTACCGTTGTAAATCCGTTTATCGCGCAAGTTTACATTGAACTGAATCAAATCACCCTCGCAAAGCTCAATTTCCCGTCGTTCCCCGACTTCGATAAATTCTGCACAGCGTTTGGCATAAATCGTCTTGCCATTATCAAGCAACAGATTGCCATCATCAATCCCGGTAATCCGGGCCGTTTCACCGGCCTTGCCGATATCTTTCATATTCCGGATGAACGCCACCACCATACCCGGCTGATAGCTTTCCGCATTCCGCAACTGCGCCTTCGGCCAGTTCCATGAACGGAAAGTTTCTCTTATTTCGCTATTACTGCTAATTGCTCTATTTGTTTTAAGTTTTGCACGGACCGCATCCGTCAATTTATCGCCCTCGTCATGCGTCGGCACCACCAATATCGCCCGGTCGATGTATTGGCCGTTTTCCGTATATTCCATGTAACTGGCCGCTGCCTGATCCAGATACTTGCTCTTGCCCTCGTGGATAAATCCGTTCGCATCAAACCGCTCGAATGCTGCCTCAAACCGTCCCAGCGCGCAATCAGAAATCCCCCGTCGGTACTCTTCGTTCCGCTGCCGGTGAATATCCGTCAACGAAAACCGTCCGATCTCCGAATGTTCTTCCAGCAAACGAAAGAAATCTCCATTTTCGACTGCGTTATGCTGTCGCGCATCACCCACAAATAACACCCTATAATCATTCGCGCGCGCGACTTTGACGATTTCCACACCCTCGCGTAACGAATTCAGCCCGGACTCATCGATAATCACATAACTCCCCGCCGCAGGTTTCTCCTGCGATAAAAGAAAACTCGCCACCGTTTGTGACTGCTCGAAACCTTCCTGCTTCAACACATCCGTTGCTGAATTCGTCGGCGCAATCAGATGGATTCTCTCAATTCCGCCCGCCTGCAATCCCTTGCAAAGCTCCTGCAACGTCGAAGTCTTTCCCGCACCCGCCACACCCCTGAACAAATTAAACCGATCCGTCGAGCTCAATATCCCGTGAACCAATTCCGCCTGCGCCTGCCGTGTTTCCTCCCCCGAAAATGCCACAAAATCCGCCGCAATCGGTTCAAACAAATCCTTCTGCGTTTCCACTGATTCTATCGCATAAATTTCCTGCTGAATGATTTTTTCCGTCGAATAATACGGATTCGCATCCAGCCCGCCCAGATTTCGTAATTCCTGTACATCATTTATCGCTTTTTTCAATGTTTTCAATTCAATCCGGCCTAAATTTTGATTCAAGGTCTCCGCCAACACTTTATCGAGCTTCAATACACTGTCCCGCTCATAAACCATCGCCAATGCCGCTTGAATCATCTCCACCGTCGCAGTATGATTCGCCGCCTTTACTTTCATGAAATTAATTTCAGCTTCGTGTGCCATTAATTTCAACGTATGCTTCTCCGCATGCGTAAGCTGTTCAAACTGATATTCCCTTACTTCCTTGCCGCTGATCTCCTTCAACTTCTGGTTCCTGGTCGTCATCGAAATAAAATTATTTTCCGATAACGTCGGCTTTCGACCATGCTCTTCGATGAATTTTTTTTCCAACTCTTCAATCTGCGCACGACGCTTCGAAAACTTTTCCATCACTTCATCCGATACCCCATCGATATCGAACCAGACGATATGCCCTTTGTCATCCAAATGATTTTTCGTCTTATACCCCAGATCATGACACAGCCTTGCCAGCTCATTATGATAAACCTTGCCCGCATAACGAATCGCCCGCACCATCTCCAGACTCTCCAATGCCTTGAACTCGCCATCTGCCGTTTTCGTCACATTACAGACCACATTATGCGTATGCAACTGCGGATCCAACGCTCGGCTCGCATCATGCCGAAATGACGCATAAATAATCTTTCCAGTAATCTCATGGTTATTTGTCCGAACCTGATCTCCCTTGCGTAACCTCACCGCCGCCAATTTCTCCAATTCTTGCATCGCCATCAATACCGCTTTCGTATGTGCCCGCAGTAAACGCTCATCAAACATGCTCATTACCGATACCGATTTAGGAGCCGCACACTGAAAATCAAAAAATCGAGGCCCACCCGACACATTTTTCTGCGTCAACTTACCCAAAGTCTTCGGATTGATATTCTTCTGAAACAAACTGAACGCTTCCGATTCGACTTCCGTATTCCACAAATTAAAATCATAAACCAGATTACCAAACCATCGTCCCACCACCCGTTCGCCTTCCGAATAATAATCATTGCACGAAAGGTGATTATGATAAAAAGACTTACCACCTCCATTCGTAGCCCTGATTTTCGTCATATTAAACAAAACAATCACCTTCCTTGAAATTAGCACATAAAATTTGAAACTATTTCCATGATACAATTCCCAAACGAAAAAAGCAAGATCCATTCTCTCCTCGAATCGTCAAGCCTCGCAGATTGACGATTTATTTTATTAAAACGCAATACCCCTGCCATGAGAAGACAGGATTTCAAGCCCGGGTTTCAGAAAAATTTCGATTATTTTGAACTGAGGCTTTTGCCGATTTAAACCGCCGTCTGTTTTTCTGCCATTCGCGTTCCAT
>CALABZ010000278.1 GCA_937888615.1 uncultured Lentisphaeria bacterium
ATGCTTCCGGTCCGGATCGGGGAATTGAAGGTGATGTCGATCGGGTTCCTGCTCCGGGAACAGGACGACGCGGTCATCTGGCGCGGACCGATGAAGATGGGGGTGATCAAGCAGTTCCTCACCGAGGTGGAATGGGGGGAACTCGACTATCTGGTGATCGACTCTCCGCCGGGGACCGGGGATGAACCGCTGTCGGTCTGCCAGCTTATTGACCATGTTGACGGGGCGATCGTGGTAACGACGCCACAGGAGGTTTCCGCCGCCGACGTCCGCAAATCGATCGATTTCTGCCTGAAGCTGAACCTGCCGGTTCTGGGGATCGTGGAAAACATGAGCGGATTCGTCTGCCCGAAATGCGGCGAAATCACGGAAATCTTCAAATCCGGGGCGGGCGAGGCGCTGGCGGACAAATTCGGTTTGCGGCTGCTCGGTAAAATTCCGCTGGATCCCCAGGTCTGCAACGCCGGGGACAGCGGGAAACCGTTCGTCTATCATTTTTCCAAGACGGCGACCGCCAAGGCGTTCGAGCCGATTATCGCGCCGATTCTGGCGTTGTCGGAAAAAACAGAAAACAGCGGATCATCCGATCCGGAAAGGAAAGCCATGAAAATCGCAATTCCCCTTGCCGACGGAAGGCTTTGCATGCACTTCGGCCACTGCGAACAATTCGCCCTGATCGACGTTGACGCTTCCGGGATCATCATCGGGAGAACGGCGATTACCCCGCCGCCGCACGAACCCGGTCTGCTGCCGAAGTGGCTGGCGGAGAAAGGCGTTACCCAGATCATCGCCGGCGGCATGGGACAGCGGGCTCAGGAGCTGTTCGCCCAAAGCGGAATCGCCGTCGTCACCGGCGCCATGGGCGACACCCCGGAGCAATTGGTCGCCGAGTTTCTGGCCGGCACTCTGATGACCGGAACCAACAGTTGCGAACATTGATCGGGAACGGTGAAGTGAACACCTATCATCCGCATTGCCTGCTCTGCGGCGACCGAAATCCGTGGAGCTTGAAGCTGCGGTTCGCCGCCGCCGAAGACGGCGAAGTCCGCGCCGTTTTCAAAGGCCGCCGCCTCCTGGAGGGATACGACGGGCTGCTGCACGGGGGCGTCATCGCCTCGCTGCTGGATTCGGCCATGACCAACTGCCTGCTGCAACAGGGGATCGAGGCGGTGACCGGAGAGTTGAACGTCCGCTACCTCCATCCGGTATCCTGCACCGCCGAATTGGAACTGCGGGCGCGGGTGGCCACGGAAAGGCGGCCGCTGTATGTGCTGACCTCGGAACTGGTGACGCAGGGGCGTTCCGTGGCGCGGGCTTCCGCAAAATTCATGATGAAGAGTTGAGCTTATGACATTGACCAGATATGGAACTCGGGAATGGGGCGGAGGAGGAATCATTGCGCTGCTGATCATATTCGCAGGCGTGGCGATCGGCATGGAATGCCAGTCGGCGATCGGTTGGAGCATCGCCGTCGCGGCGGGGTTCGCGTGGCTGTGCCTCGCCGCGTTTTTCCGTTCTCCGCAACGCAAGATTCCGGCTGACGATTCAAGCATCGTTTCCCCGGCGGACGGGGTGGTGACCGATATCAGGATCCTCGACGGCGAAGAATGGGGCTTCCTGGAAGGAAGCGAAATTCTGCGCATCGGAATCTTTCTTTCGGTCCTCGACGTCCACCTCAACCGGGCTCCGACGGACATGACGGTGAAGACGAAACGGTACAAGCCGGGAAAATATCTCGACGTCCGGCATCCGGATGCGACCCGCGAAAACGAATCGATGCTGATTGTCGGAGAAGCGGAATTCGGCAAGATGCGTTTCCCGATCGGCGTGCGCCAGATTTCCGGCGCGATTGCCCGCCGGATTGTCTGCCGGGCGGAACCGGGGACGGAATTGCGGAAAGGCCGGCCGTACGGGATGATCAAATTCGGTTCGCGGACCGAACTCTATCTGACGCGGAACGAATATCTGACCATAATGGTCAAAGTCGGCGAAAAAGTTTATGCCGGAACCTCCGTAATGGCGAAAATTGAAAAACAAGGAGCCGTATCATGCCGATCGTAAAAGCGATGAAAGCTTACAAGCAGGAAAAACTCAACTGCGCCCAAAGCGTCTTGCGCGGGTTTCAGGAACACTTGAGTGTGGATGAAGATCAGATTGCCGCCGCGAAGCAGTTGGGCGGCGGCCGTGCCAAAAACGGCTGCTGCGGGGCGCTGTACGCCGCCGGGTTGCTGATCCGCGAGGAGGAGGCGAAGGAGTCGATCCGACTGCGGTTTATCGCGGAGGCCGGCTCCGACAAGTGCCGGGAAATCCGCAAACTGGGACGCCTCTCCTGCGGCGAGTGCGTCGAACTTGCCGCCGGGTTGCTGGCGGAAAAATTGGCGATCCAGTGATACATGGTCCACGCCGGAGGCGAGAGATGAAAGAGAGAGGTCCCCTGTCATGAACAAAGCCGTCATCACGACTATCGCGGACAATGTTTCCGATCGCGGATTGACCGCGGAACACGGCTTGTCGTTCTTGATTCAAGCCGGATGTGAATCCATCGTATTCGATATTGGGCAAAGCGAGGCCGTTTTCTCCAACGCGGCGATTCTGGGCATCGACATGACGGAACCGCAAATGCTTGTGTTGAGCCACGGCCATTATGACCATACCGGCGGCGGCGCCGAATTGTTGCGGATCAATCCGGAGATGATGGTCTATTATCATCCCGATGCGACGCTCACACGCTTCAGCCTTCACCCCGGAAAGCCGGTAAAAGAGATTTCCATGCCGCCGGCTTGCCGGAAAGCCCTTTTGCATCACTCGTCGGAACTGCGGCATCCGGTGACGGGGACTTGCAGGATTGCCTCCGGAATCGGGATTACCGGAGAAATTCCGCGCCTGACGCCGTTCGAGGATACCGGCGGGCCGTTTTTTCTGGACTCCGCCGGGAACGAACCGGATCGGATTCGCGACGATCAGGCCCTGTGGCTGGAAACGCCGTCCGGACTGGTGATCGTGCTCGGATGTTGCCACTCGGGATTGGTCAACACGGTGGAATATATCCGCAAAACCAGTCGGATACAGCGAGTCAGGGGAATAATAGGAGGGATGCATCTTCTCCATGCGTCGGAAGCACGCCTGGCCGCTACCGCGGAAAAGTTACGGGAATGGGCTCCGGAATTCATCGTCCCCTGTCATTGCACCGGGGACGGCGCGATCGAGTTCATGCGTTCCCGGCTCGGCGACGCGATTCGGACCGGATGTGCCGGCATGAAAATCACGATATGACGGAATCGGAAAAGGATTGAACGTGAATTATGTTGAATGCCAATGAGCAGGAGTGGAAGAACGAACGGCTGCGGCGAATCGGGGAATGGGAGACGCACTGCCCCTGGGATGACTTCATCGATGAACCGGCGATATGGTCGCACCTGAACCGTCCCGCGCCTTCGGCGGAGCGGTTCCGGGATATCGTTGCCAAGGCGCGGGACAATGCCTCGACCGGGCAGATGCTGCCGCCGGAAGACGTCGCCGCGTTGCTCAACGCTCGGGATCCCGAACTGCGGGAGGAGGTCTTCGCCACCGCCAACCAGATCAAGCAGACGGTATACGGCGACCGGATTGTGCTGTTTGCCCCACTGTATCTTTCCAGCTCGTGCGTGAACAATTGCGCGTATTGCGGATTCCGCGCGTCCAATGAAAGCATCGAACGGCGGGCATTAAATCGCGCCGAAGTCGAAGCCGAAGTCAGGGCACTGGTGAACACCGGGCACAAGAGAGTCATTGCCGTATACGGAGAACACCCCGAAAGCGACGCCGATTACATCTGCCGGACCATCGAGCAGATTTACTCGGTACGGGTCGGGGACGGCGGCGAGATCCGGCGCTGTAACGTGAACGCCGCTCCGATGTTCGTCGAGGAATACCGGAAGATCAAGCAGGCCGGAATCGGAACCTATCAGATCTTTCAGGAGACCTATCACCGGGAAACCTATCGCAAAGTGCATCCCGCCAACAGCCTGAAAGGTTCTTACCGGTGGCGGCAGTTCGGGTTGCACCGGGCGTTCGAAGGCGGAATCGACGATGTGGCGATCGGCGTCCTTTTCGGTCTGTATGATTGGCGCTTCGAGGTGATGGGGCTTTTGTATCACGCCATGTCGCTAGAGAAGGAATTCGGCATCGGGCCGCACACAATCTCCTATCCGCGCATGGTTTATGCCGAGAATTCTCCGCTTTCGGTGCGGTCGCGCTATTTGGTCGGCGACGATGATTTCAAAAAAATCGTCGCCATCATCCGGCTGATGTGTCCGTATACCGGTTCGATCCTCACCGCGCGCGAGGCTCCGGAACTACGGCACGAAATGATCGTCAAGGGCGGCGTTTCCCAGATGGACGCCGGCACGAGAATCGGGATCGGCGGCTATTCGCGGATGGCAAAGAAACACCTGGAGCATCGGGAACAGTTCATGGTCAAGGATTCCCGCAGTCTCGACGAATTCATTCTCGGACTATGCAAGGCCGGACACCTGCCATCGTTTTGTACCGCCGGCTATCGTCAGGGGAGAACCGGAGCCGCGTTTATGCCGCTGGCCAAACATGCGACGGTCAACCGGTTCTGCATCGCCAACGGACTACTGACGTTCCGAGAATACCTGGACGATTACGCCTCACCGGAGGTGCGCGAAATCGGGGAACCCGAAATCATTCCTAAATATCTGGCATGGGTGCGGGAACACGTCCCGGATATGTATGGCGAAGTCGAGGCAAGATTGGTCAGGACCGAAAATCATGAGCATGATCTGCATTTTTGAAACGCGGCGTTTCTGATTTGCAATTTTCTGTAACCGAATGTATAATTTAACAGATTGACGACATGGAGAAGAATTTTATGGATTCACTGCCGGAAGAAGTCTTGCAGGCTTGGAAAAATCGCGCGGGCGCGGTGGTTTTCACCACCGTGGCTCCGGACGGGACGCCCAACAGTGTTTATATTACTTGCGTGGGCTTGTACGAAAACAGCCGGATTGTGATCGCCGATAATTATTTCTGCAAAACCAGGGAGAACATCCGCAACGGCTCCTCCGGCGCGGTGCTGTTCATCACCGATGCCGGCAAGGCGTATCAGATCAAGGGCGGGATTGAATATCACAACAGCGGGATATTTTTCGACTTCATGAAAGAATGGAATCCGAAACAACACCCCGGACACGCCGCCGCCGTAATCATTCCCCGCGAAGTTTACTCGGGGGCGAAAGAGCTGAAATGAGAGGCTTATGGCGAAACAGCGATCGGAAATAGTAACCCTGCCGGATCCCCTTTCGACGGTACCGTTCGAAGCCGTGCTGGAAAGTATTTCCGACGGGGTGTTCACCGTAAACATGGATTGGCGGGTCACCTCGTTCAACCGTGCGGCGGAAGAAATTCTGGGTATCCCCCGCAAAGAGGCCATCGGAAGGCTTTGCGCGGAAATTTTCCGTTCGAACATGTGCCAGACCTCGTGCGCATTGCGGCAGACGCTCGCCTCCGAAGAGCCCATCATCAATCGTGTCTGCTATGTGATCGACGCCGACGGCAACCAGCGCCCGATCAGCGTTTCCACCGCGGTGCTCAGGACCGCCGACGGTCAAATCATCGGCGGCGCGGAAACATTCCGCGACCTGAGCGAAGTTGAGGAGCTCAGGAAAAAACTGGAAGGCCGGGCCCAGATCGGGGAATTCGTCAGCCGCAGTCCGTCGATGCGAAAGGTATTCGATCTGGTTCACGCGGTTTCCGTCAGCGCCAGCAATGTACTGATTCAGGGCGACACCGGTACCGGCAAGGAGCTTCTCGCCCGCGCGATTCACGGGATGGGCCCGCGCGCCGACCGGCCTTTCGTCGCGATCAACTGCGGAGCGCTGCCGGATACGCTGCTGGAGTCGGAACTCTTCGGCTACAAAAAAGGCGCCTTCACCGGCGCGGCGCAGGACAAGCCGGGAAGGTTCGCCCTGGCCCGCGGCGGAACCCTCTTTCTGGACGAAATCGGCGAGATCTCCCCGGCCATGCAAGTCCGGTTGCTCCGGGTGCTGCAGGAGCACACCTATGAGCCGCTGGGAGGGACCAAATCGGAATCCACCGACGCCAGGATCATCGCCGCGACCAACCGCGATTTGCACGCCATGGTGAAGGAAGGCAAATTCCGGGAAGACCTGTTTTACCGGATCAACGTGGTGCGCATCGAAATCCCGAATCTTTCCCAGCGCAAGGAAGACATTCCGCTGCTGGCGGAACACTTCATCCACCGTTTCAACAAAGAGCAGCGGCGCGACATTGCCGGAGTTTCTCCGGAGGCGCAATCGGTGCTGATGTCGCACGACTGGCCGGGAAATGTCCGGGAACTGGAAAACGTGATTGAGCGCGCGTTCGTGGTCTGCCCTGACCAGTATATCAAACCGTGCCATTTGCCCGAGGAACTTTATCCGTTCGGCGGGCCTCCCGCCGCCATTGCGGTTCCCGAAAATTCCAGAGTTCAAGCCGCACTCCGGCTGACGGAGAAGCAGATGATTGTCAATGCGCTGAAGAAGAATCATTACAGTCGCGTCAACACCGCGCGCGAACTCGGCATTCATCCGTCCACGCTTTTCCGGAAAATGAAAACGCTGGGCATCGAGTTCCTTTCGGAAAAAGAGTCCCGTTCCTGAAGAGAATCATTGCATTTTTGCATCGCATCAGTTTCCGCGGGATTGCAAGACGACAGTCATATTCGCTATCCCGTTGATTTGTTTTTCATCCAAAATATTCCCAATCAATGCATTACGCTTACGCCAAAAAGCCTGGCACGCTTGTTGCTATAGATAAATCAGAGAACAAAAATAGGTGGATCAATGAAAACGGCTTTGATTGTATGGAACGATCGGATTGCTCCGGTATTCGATATGGCGCGGCAAAAGTTGCTCCTGATATGATAACGGAAAAGAATACGTGTCTTGCCGAACAATCGGCGAGACAAATAAACAACCAACACACAAGGAGGTGTGCCATGCCGAGAGGTGATGGAACGGGTCCCGCCGGAATGGGATCAATGAGTGGTCGGGGCGCGGGTTACTGCGCCGGGTTTGGAACTCCCGGATTCGTGAACCGGGGAGCGGGATTCGGCGGCGGACTTGGCCGTGGATTCGGTCGCGGGCTTGGGCTTGGTTTCGGCCGGGCGACAACCCCGTGGTTCGGACTGACCGGACGTTCCGGCGGAGAAGCGGAACAAACGCTGCTGAAGAATCAGGCCGAGGCGCTGAAAACCCAACTGGACGCGGTTCAGCAACGGTTGAGCGAACTCGAAAAGGCCGACTGAACAATAACCCGGGAACGGATTCATCCGTTCCCGGGTCAGACTGTTGATTAACCCCTTGTTTTTAAGAACGAGAGGTTAATTTTTATCGTTACTTCGACTTTATCTGTCCTTGAATTTTGTGTATGAAGGCAGAAGAGTAAAGAATATCCTGGCAAATAGTGGAAATTTGGAGAAGAAGGACAAAAAAAGCCTTTTCAGGCGAGGGCAAGGGCAATTTTTTTCATATTTTGGCATGCAGCAGCCAGGAGACATTGTTCCTGAATTTTCTTCAGGCCTCTGAATCGTGCATATCGATGTCCATGTAATTGTTTGGCATCGGCAAAACTTCGCTCAACAGTTTCTTTTCTCCTTGCGTATATTTCTTTCCCTTTCGCAGTACGACGGTTCGCCAGAACTTTTTCTCTATGGTCTTCCCATACGTGACGAGTTATCACTTTTTTGCAGTTTTTACTTTGGGTGCATTCGCTCCGCCAAGAACAGTGTTGGCAAACAGATGATTCCGAAGCATATTCGCGATATCCTTCCCGGTTCGTTGTCCGATAGACTAACCTTGCCCCTGCCGGACATAGATAGCTATCACTTTCAGCATCATAGATATATTCATATTTTGCCATATGTCCTTCCGGACGTTTCCAGCTTCTGTAACCTATTACTCCGAAGATTTCACGATCTGAAAGGCCTTTGCAAATTGCAGTGGAAAGATAACCAGCGTCCAGACCTACTGCTTCTGTTTTGAAACCAAAACGTTCGATCTGATGATCAAGGCGTTGCAGATATGGAGTTGCATCGTTGACATTACCTGCCGTTACGTAGGTATCGGTTATAATGTTGAACTTCCCATCGACAGTTCGATGATCGAGATAAAAGAACCCCTCCGGTTTTCCATCCCGGACCATATATCCGCTGTCAGGATCAGTTGTACTTACTTTGGTTTCTTTGATCTCTGGCGTGACTACTTTTTTTTTAAGCTCCGACTTGCCGTGTTCAAGCCGATCTTTATTGATATCCGACTCCAAATCATCCAGATAAGCGCGTGTGGATTTCTCCACATCTTTCAACTGAAATTTCTTTTTGTTGGCATTCGCTTTGAGATGCGTGGAATCGGAGTACAGATGCTTGCCATCAGCAAGCTTGAGTTCCAATGCCTCAAATACAATATGGTCGAAGATTTCCTGATAGACGTTACTTTCACTAAAACGACGGCGGCGGTTTTGGCTGATGGTTGAATGATTCGGAATTTTCTCGGTCAGGTTGTAGCCAAGAAACCATCGGTAGGCCATGTTCATTTCTACTTCACGGATCAATTGACGTTCACTGCGAATGCCAAAAAGATAGCCGATGAACAAGATTTTGAAAAGGACTACGGGATCTACGCTCGGACGACCGTTGTTTTCGCTATAAAGCGGTTTCACCTTTTCCCGGATGAATTCAAAATCGAGAACGTTCTCGATTTTCCGCAAAAGGTGATCCTGCGGAACCAACTGCTCCAGGCAGACGAATTCAAATTCTGGTTGATTTAATCGAGTTTTTAACATGCTTTAATATGGCACTAAAAAAAGAAAAGTCCAACCTCACGGAAGGACTTTGTCAACAGTCTGACCCGGGAACGGATTCATCCGTTCCCGGGTTCGTTGTAACAAGACCGGAAATTGCGAATTATTCGAAAAAGTTCACGCCAGGACATTGTAAGTCGTAATTGAAACCGGGAGCGAATATCCGTGCCCGGCGCCAATTCCCGTATCATCCGCGGATTGAGTTTTTCAGGTACCGGAGAGTAAAACAAAAAAATGATTTCGCTTTTTTTTACAATCCCCTCTTGAAATTTTTTTTTGAGGAGTAATGTTAATTAACGATAACTAACATGAATAATCAAAATAACAATGACAAGGTGGAAAAAATGATGAAATCGTTTGTCACACCAAGGCGGGTCAAAATCGCGATCAAGGTGTTTCTGGTGCTTGGCGTGATCGCCTTCGCTGTTTATTTCATGCGTTTCTCCCCGGGCGAAGTGAATTTATACCCGGTCACCCGGGGCATCGTCGTCAACGAGGTCATGGGGACCGGCACCCTCGAAGCGCGGGTGCGGGCGGCGGTGAGTCCGAAGATTTCCGGTTTGCTGACCGAGGTGAAAGCCGACCAGAACGACCGGGTCGTCAAAGGTCAATTGCTTGCCCGGCTTGACGATTCGAATCTGCGCCGCCAGGTGGAACTGGCCGAGGCAGAACTCGCGGTGGCGCGCGCCGCGCTCCCGCGACTCGATGCCGAAATTGTCGCCGCGACCGCTTCCGCAGTCAAGGCCCGCGAGAATTTCGAGCGGGTCGTTGCCTTGCGAAAAGGCAACGTGATCGCGCAGAACGAGCTCGAACAGGCCACCGAATCGCACGATGTCGCTAAAGCGACCCTCTCGCGAATCCAGGCCGCCCGGCTCGAGGCCGAACGCAATATCGACCGGGCCGCCGCCGCGTTGCGATACGCGCAGGCGCAATGGAGCGACGCCGAGCTTCGAGCTCCCTTCGACGCCCTGGTGGTGCGGCGGAACCGCAACCCCGGCGACGTAGTCGTTCCCGGCGGCTCGATTCTCGATGTGATTTCGCTCGATCAGTTGTGGGTTTCCGCCTGGGTCGATGAAACCGCGATGGCCCGGCTGGCGGTGGGGCAACCGGCCGAAATTGTCTTCCGTTCGCAGCCGGAAATTTCACTGCCCGGCCGGGTTGCCCGCCTTGGCGCCGAGACCGACCGGGAAACCCGCGAATTCCTGGTGGACGTCGATCTGCTGCAACTGCCGGCGAACTGGGCGGTTGGCCAGCGGGCCGAAGTTTACATCCGGACCGGCAGGCGCGAGAACGTGCCGACGATTCCTTCGCAGCTTGTCCTATGGCGCAACGGTCAGTCTGGAGTTCTCGTCGCGCGGGACGGACAGGCGCGGTGGCGTCCGGTCAAACTCGGACTGACCGGTCGGACTCACGTTGAAGTGACCGAAGACCTCAAAGAAGGCGAATCGGTCATCGGCGCGTTGCCCGGACGCGAACTGCCGCGCGACGGCCGCCGGGTGGAGGCGGTAAAACCATGAATCTGGCAATCAGGGATATACGGCATAATTTCGGACGCTTTCTCCTGACCGCGCTCGGAATCGGCCTCCTGCTGATGCTGGTCATGGGCATGGGCGGCATTTACCGCGGGCTGGTGCAGGAGGCGACGCTGCTGGTCGACCGAAGCGGCGCGGACCTGTGGGTGGTGCAGAAAGGCACCCGCGGACCGTTCGCCGAAATTTCCCGGATTCCCCGCAACGTCGAGGACCGGATCCTGGCGGTTCCCGGAGTGGTTCGCGCCGACGCTTTCGTCTCCCACACCATCCAGCGCGAATACCGCGGCCGGCCGCTGCGGCTGACCGTCCAGGGGCTGGCCTGGCCCGCCGACCGGGGCGAATGGCTGCCGCTGGTCGCCGGCCGCCCGCTGGGGCAGGCCCATTACGAACTGGTCGCGGACCGCTCTTCCGGGTTGAGGCTGGGAGATCGTATTCCGCTCGGGAAAAATGTCTATACCGTGGTCGGCCTGACCTCCGACATGAATTCGTCCTCCGGTGATGCGATGGCGTTCCTGACCCGCGCCGACGCGCAGGAGGTGCAGTTCGACCTCCCCGGCGAAGCGATCCGGATCGAGCGCTCCGCCAGAATCGGGAGGTTGAACTCGACAGACCTCGGCATGGTCAATCCGCAGATGGCCGAACGCGCCGGCGGCACGTCATCCGGAATCCCGGCGCTCGGCGCCTCAATGGTCAGCGCCGTTCTGGTGAACGTGGCGCCCGGATACGACCAAGCGGCGATCGCGGAAAAGATCGCCGCTTGGCCGGATGTGTCCGTCTACACCCACGCCGCCCAGCGCGAACTCCTTTTGCGCGGGATGGTGGACAAGGCGCGCCGCCAACTCGGACTTTTCCGCATTCTGCTCATCATCGTCTCCGCCGTGATTATGGCGCTGATTTTGTATACCCTGACGCTGGATAAAATCCACGATATCGCCATGCTCAAACTGATGGGTGCGCGCAACCGGGTGATTCTCGGGC
Source organism: uncultured Lentisphaeria bacterium (assembly GCA_937888615.1). Taxonomy (GTDB): domain Bacteria; phylum Verrucomicrobiota; class Lentisphaeria; order Victivallales; family Victivallaceae; genus UBA5239. Next base: position 11,373 of record CALABZ010000278.1, read on the forward strand.
TGATTATGGAGCAGGCGCTGCTGCTGGGCGCGCTGGGGTTCGGCATCGCCTACCTCGTCGGACAGCGACTGTTTCCCTATTTTCCCCGCCGCGTGGTCATTATGCCGGACGACCTGGTGCAGCTTGCGGTCGTGGTCCTGGTGATTTCGGTGCTCGCCAGCCTGCTGGGGATCGCCAAGGCGCTGCGGGTCGATCCGGGCGAGGTGCTGTCATGAGCGAATTCGTGGTCGAAGCCGAGCATCTGACCAAAACTTACGGCAGCGGCAACACCGAGGTTGTCGCGCTCCGCGAGGTGGGGCTGACCATCTCGCGCGGAGAAGTGGTTGCGCTGCTCGGCCCCAGCGGGGCCGGGAAATCGACGCTGCTCACCGCGCTGGGCCTGATCCGCCCTCCCGATCATGGAATGATCCGGATTCGCGGAACCACAGTATTCGACGGCCGGCTCCTGGTCGATGCGGCCGTGTTTCGCCGCCGCCATCTCGGTTTTGTGTTCCAGAAGGCGAACCTGATCCCGTTCCTCACCGCGCTGGAAAACGTTCAGCTCGCTATGGAGATCAACGACGCGCCTCCCGGCGCGGCGCGGAAGCGGGCGCGGGAGCTGCTCGACTATCTCGGTGTCGGCGACCGGGCCGGGCACCTGCCCGCGAAGCTTTCCGGCGGCCAGCAGCAGCGCGTCGCGGTCGCCCGGGCGCTGGTCAACCGGCCCGCCCTGTTGCTGGCCGACGAACCAACCGCGGCGCTCGACAGCGTCCGCGGGCGTCAGGTGATGGAGCTCTTCCGCACGGTGGCGCACGAGCAGGACACGGGAGTGCTGGTGGTGACGCACGATCATCGCGCGCTGGATGTATTCGACCGCGCTTATGAAATGGAAGACGGACAACTGCGTCCCAGCTCGATTGTTGTATAATTCCATACGGAAAAAATTGCCGCATCCCGATGAGATAGTCGTAAAACGATTTTGTTTTTGCTTTTTCATTGTTCCCTCTTGACAAATTGCGTTTGAGATGTAATGTTAATTAACGATAACTAATATGAGTAATTGGAGCGAAACATGGCGATGACAGTCCGGCAGCAGAAAATCGTTACCGTGGCGGTGCGGCTGCTGGCGGAGCGGGGAATTCAGCAACTGACGCTGAAGAACCTGGCCGCCGAGTTGAAGGTTTCCGAGCCGGCGATCTACCGCCACTTCACCGGCAAGTATGCGATTCTGGATGCGGTGCTCGATTCGTTCGCCGAGATCGCGCAGTCGGTGCTGGACGAATTGCCGGCCGATACGATGGACCCGCTGACCGGCATCGAGCTTTTCATCCGGGACCGGCTGGAACGAATGAACGCGAATCCGCCGCTGGCGAAGGTGATGTTCTCCGAGGAGCTGTTCCAGGACGATCCGCAGCTGGCGGAGAAGGTCCTCTCCATCATGCACAGTCACAAGGTCCGGACCGAGACGCTGATCCTCCGCGGACAGGCCGAGGGGAAAATCCGTCCGGAAATCGATCCGACGGTGCTGTTCCGGCTGATCTTCGGCCCGTTACGGCTGCTGATCAAGCAGTGGGGGCTGTCCGGATACCGGTTCGAGTTGCTCGCCGAAGGCATGAAGCAGTGGCGGACGATTCGCGATTTGATTGAATTGCCGGGAAATCGCCCGGAATAAAGAAGCAGTTGCAAACTGCCGTCAACCAAAGAAGAGGAGGAGAAGCCCATGAACGAGAAAATGTTTTGTTTCCAGTGTCAGGAAACCTGCAAGAATTCCGGTTGCACGCTCCGCGGAATGTGCGGCAAACAGCCGGAAACCGCCAATCTGATGGATGAACTGGTCGCCCAGCTCAAGATCCTGGCGCTGACTCGCAAACCGGACCGGAAACTCGGTCTCTTTGCCATTCAGTCGCTGTTCATGACGATCACCAACGCCAATTTCGACGACACGCGGTTCCAGGCGCAGATCGCCAGGGCCAAAGAACTCATCGGCCCGACCTCCGTATCGGTTCCGGTGGGCGTGCTGTCCACGGAAAACGAAGACATCCGCTCGCTCCGCGAACTCCTGACCTACGGGCTCAAGGGCATCGCCGCCTACGCCGACCACGCGGCCGTGCTGGGCAAGGAGGACGATGCGATCTATGAATTCGTCTTCAAGGCGCTGGCCGCAACGACGAAGGATCTCTCCGCGGACGAGCTGGTCGGGCTGGTTCTGGAGTGCGGCAATGTCGCGGTCAAAACCATGGCGCTTCTGGATGCGGCCAATACCGGCACTTACGGCAACCCGCAGATCACCCGGGTGAAGACCGGCGTGGGCAAGAATCCCGGCATCCTGGTTTCCGGCCACGACCTGCTCGACATCAAGGAACTGCTGGAACAGACTCAGGGCACCGGAGTCGATGTCTACACCCACAGCGAGATGCTGCCGGCCCACTACTACCCCGAACTCAAGAAGTTCCCCAATCTGGTCGGCAATTACGGCAGCTCGTGGTGGCACCAGAACCAGGACTTCGAGAGCTTCAACGGGCCGATCCTGATGACCACCAACTGCATCATCCCGGTGAAGGGCAGCTATCTCGGTCGGCTGTTCACCACCGGCATGGCCGGTTATCCCGGCGCGGTTCACATTCCCGACCGGCAGCCCGGCGGCCGCAAGGATTTCTCCGCGCTGATCAAGCTGGCGAAGAGCTGCCCGCCGCCGACACAAATTGAAGACGGCGAGATCGTCGGCGGGTTCGCCCACAACCAGGTCCTGGCGCTGGCCGACAAAGTCGTCGCCGCGGTCAAATCGGGGGCGATCAAACGCTTTGTGGTCATGGCCGGCTGCGACGGCCGCCAGCGCGATCGCCAGTACTTCACCGACGTAGCCCAGGCGCTGCCCGAGGGCACGGTGATCCTGACCGCCGGGTGTGCGAAATATCGCTATAACAAGCTCAACCTCGGCGATATCGGCGGCATTCCGCGCGTCCTCGACGCCGGTCAGTGCAACGACAGCTATTCGCTGGCGGTGATCGCGATGAAGCTGCAGGAGGCGTTCGGGCTCAAGAGCATCAACGACCTTCCGCTGTCGTTCGACATTGCCTGGTACGAGCAGAAGGCGGTGGCGGTGCTGCTCGCGCTGCTGGCGCTCGGCGTCAAGGGAATCCGCCTGGGACCGACCCTCCCGGCGTTCCTCTCGCCGAACGTCGCCGCCGTGCTGGTCAAGAACTTCGACATCAAACCGACCGGACAGGTGGCCGAAGACGTCGCCGCGATCATGGCCGGAAAGTAAGCGAACGTACCAACGAACCCGGGAGTGGAGTCAGCCATTCTCGGGTTCGTTGGGACATGGTCAAAAGTTTAGCTTATCGCTCTCAAAGGGATTTCAGCAATATTGTTCAGGTTTTCTTTTGGAGAATATATTTTTCTTGGAGAGCCCGATGTGCCTCTGAGACGCTCATAGAACGAATTCGAGCAATCTTTTCGCAGGATTTCCGGGAAAGCCTGACTCTTCCGGACTCCCAACGGTTGACGGTCGCTGGATTGGTATCCAGGAGAATGGCCAGTTCCTTTTGGGAGATGGCAAGCTTCTTGCGAAGCGCCTTCAGCGTTGCGCCATGTGTGCGCATGCGATCCAACCAGCTGGAAATCGTGTTTTCGTCTCTTTCGTTGACATTACTCTCGAGTTTTGACAGCCTTTTCTTACATTCCGTCAATTCCCCTTGTATTTTGCTGGTCTCATCATTCTGCCGACGTAGGTATTTCTTGATCTCATTACGAACATAGTGTTGAACCTGTTCAATAATCATTTTTTGAATAGAAGCCATTCCGATATCTCATTCGACCGTTTTTTCAACACTTTCTAAAAAAAGCCATTTGTGCCTCTTACTTCCACTTTGAAGTGTTATTTTTCGGGAAGGGAGACATGGTCTTGAGTTTTTATCTTGTCTTTTGTAAATTTGAAGTACATAGCCGGAATGAGATATAACGTGAGAATCGATGCAAAACATAATCCGCCAACTACCCCAATCCCGCAACTCGCACGAACTTCAGAACCAAGGCCAGTTCCGAATGCCATGGGAAGCATACCTACTATCGCCGCAATGGAGGTCATCACTATCGGTCTGAATTTATTCTTTGTCGCGGTTATCATTGCCTGATGTTTTGACATTCCGCTATCACTCAGCATAGCACACTCGTCCATGATAAGAATAGCATTATTGACTACGATACCAATCATCATAACACCGCCAAGCAAGCTAACCATTGAGAGGGCGGTCCCACTTAAATACAGGGCAAACAGCATTCCCACAAATCCCAGCGGTATGGTAAACATCACCAAAAACGGTCGCACCCAGCATTCCATAATCGCGGCAATCAGCAAATAACTCAAAACGATGGCGATTAAGAATACATCCATAAATTCACTTGCTCCATCCGCCATCATTTCAGCCTGGCCAAAAAATGCCAAACTATATCCAGTAGGCAATTGCGGCTGAAGTTTTTCTTTTAAAATATTTACCATTTTCCCCATCGTGGATCCCGGAGCGGAATTTGCATATATCCAAGCGGAACGTTCTTTATCTTCTCTTATCAGACAAATCGAAACCGAATCTGATTCGCGAATGGTCACAGTGTCGAGATTTAGCGGTCTTCCATCCAAAGCTCCGGCGATAATATTTTCGCCCTGTTTGAATCCATTCTGCTTTTCCGCTTTCACCCGTATATCGTAGGTACGACTTCCTATTTTATAGGTACCAGCCTCTATTCCATCGTAATAGCCAATTATAGAGTATCCCAGTTGTTGTGCATTTACACCGAGATTTTTCAGAATGGGACGATTGGGCAAAAGATTGATTCTGGGTTTTCCAGCTCGGCAATTGACATCCGTGTCGGCTCCGGTTTTGCTTTCTCGCAAAATATTCATACCAATACGGGCATATTTCTCCAAGATTTGGAAATCTTCGCCCTTAACGTAGGCCGTAAGTTCCATTTCCGAGGTTCCTACCGGCGATGGCATAATAACTCTGGACGTTATATTGACTTTTTTTGCAAGCATTGCTCGAAGCTCTTGCTGAATGCTGAAAATATCTTTACGGTCGCCCTTGTCCTTCAGGTTTAATGATATTTCAGCAAGATGTACTCCTTCGGTTATCTGTCCGGTTGTTGCATTTTGATAACCAATGATAGCACCGCTTGAAACAACATACGGAAGGGTATGCAGTTCTTTTAATATCTGTAAGGTTTCACGGCGGCTCTCTTTCAAGCTGCTGTTAGATGGAAATTCCAAGAATATACTGATTTCAGCCTTATCATATTGAGGCAAAAATGCCAAAGAAACCCGCGGGAGAGCCCGCAGAAGCATTCCGGCACAAAGGACAAGTACCATGATTATAACCAATCCAGAGTGCTTGCTGACCCATAAAATGGAAAGATCAAATCCATCAGCGAGTTTATCGTAAGACTTATCCCACTTGGTGAAGATGATTGCCCCAAAGCGATTGTGCTGGACCTTCTTATCGCGAAGAAGCATCGCCGCCAAGATTGGAGTTAAAGTGAAGCTGATAAAAAGAGACACTAATGTGGCAACCACCATAACTCCGGCAAAGGGAGCAATCAGCATGCCAACTGCCGAGGTCATAAAGACAATCGGGGTGAAAACAACCACGTTTGTCAATGCACTCGCGCACACCGCATTGACCACCGAGGTTGTCCCTTCTGCCGCTGCGTATTGCGGATCTGCACCTTCATGCAATTTTAGGTAGATGCTTTCGATGACCACAACCGAATTACTGACGAGTACCCCGGTTGAACATCCCAAGGAAAGCAATGTGGTCATATCGAAACTATAGTCCAGAAAACGCATTGCCAAGAATGTTATTACAATGGAAACCGGCATGGTTACCGCGCAAATGAAAGTAGTCCTCAGTTCATGGAGGAACAAAAACAGTAAAAATGCCGTCAGAACAATACCGAAGAAAATACTAGACCACGCATCCATCACTGATGCCCGGATAAAAGTTCCAGAGTCTTTGAACCAATGCAATTGAATGCCGCTTGGAACTCTATTATGAGAGTTTAGAAAGTCGAATTTCTTTTTAATACCGTCTATCACCTTAACCGCGTTAGCATCGCTCTTTTTTACAATATCAATGGACACGCCCGGCTGTCCGTTAAAATATCCCTCTTGACGTATTTCTTTAGACATAAGCTTAATTTCGGCCAAGTCGCCAAGATAGATTCTTTTTCCGATATAATTACTGACTTCAAGCTGACGCAAGGCCTCGACATCACGGAATTCCGCATCATAGGTTATACTTACCTCCTGACCGCTTTCCTCTATGCGCCCGGCGGGAAGCTTTATATTGTTGTTTTCGATCGCATTTACAATTTCTCCAATCGTTAAGTTGCTTGCGGCAAGTTTAGTCCGATCCAGCAGCACATGGAGCTGAACTTCGTTACCACCATGAATACGCACTTCCCCCACACCCGGTACGCTGGAAAATTGGTCTGACAGCTGATCATCAACATAATCGTATAACTCATCAAGAGTACGATTCCCGGTAACGTAAATTGTTACAACCGAAACCGCATTGATATTAATTTTACTCAACTTAGGCGTTTCGACCGCTTTGGGAAAGTCATCCACAATCAGATTAATCTTTTCGCGGACCTCATGCAGTGTCGTATTGACATCGGTACCAAGTTCAAACTCCAGTGTAATTGCTGAAACATTTTCCATACAAATCGAAGTAGTATGCTTCAGCCCGTCCATAGATGCTACAGCGTCTTCAATGCGCTTTGCGACTTCAACTTCGATCTCTTCGGGAGAAGCTCCCGGATAAACCGTTGTTATCTGAATATACGGGATGTCCAATTTCGGCAAAACATCAATACCGATATTTTGATACATTTTCAGACCGAGCAGAAACAGCATAATGATAAAGCAGCTTACCGCCACTTTCCGTCTTATCGACAATGAACTTATGGACATATTGCTTCCCGCTTATTTAGATTTTACAATTTCAATCGGGGTACCATCATTCACAAAATATTGCCCGGTAACAATGAAACTCTTGTCTTGCAGCTGATCTGAATTTAAAATCTCGGTATAGCCCTCGGTGGTAATTCCCGGTGAAACCGGAATTTCTTTTGCTTTTCCCTGCTCTACTATAAATGCATCGTATTTCCCGCCCTTTTTGAACATAATAGCATTTTGCGGCAATCCATAGCCATCTCGATCTTCAATAATCAGGTCGATATCGCAAAGTGTACCAGTGGTGGCAACAGTCCCTTCTGGAAGTTTTGCCCGGATTTCAAACGTACGGCTAAGCGGATCGACAAAGCATGCCTTATAATCCAATTTTGCTTTGGCAATAAGCTTGCCATTGAGAAAAATTTCGATTGGCGTTCCGATTTTCAGTTTCTCATAGTAGACCGCGCTTAAAAAGGATGACAGTTCCAATTGATTCGGATTTTCAAGTTTAAGAACCGGAGTCCCTACAGCAACAAATTCCTTTTCTTCTTTTAGCTTTGAAGTTACAGTGCCGCTGAACGGAGCGGTAATTATGGAATCAGCAAGATTCTTCTTGGCAATGTCAAGTGCTGCCTGTTTTTGTTGAATTTGAGTTTCAGTATAATCCAAAACCGCGATAGCTTTATTTACATAGGAAGCTGCGTTTTTGAATTCAACCTCGGCGCTTTCAAAATTGGTCTTCGATATGGCCTGAGTATTATAAAGTCTTTCTGCCCGCTTAAAATCCAATAATGCCTTTTCATGCTTGGTCCGGGCGATCTCAAGATCGGCCTGAACTGTTTTACGCATGTCCGTCGCGACTTCCAAGTCTTTCCGGGCCAGTAGAAGTTGATTTTCAAGGTTTTCTTTGTCGATTTGAAATAATGTTTGTCCCTTTGTCACACGAACACCATCATCAACTTTCAAGGAGTAGATGATACCAGGTACTCTTGCTGCAATTGAAGCTCTTTCCGTAGCCTGAAGCACTCCTTGTACGCGCAGCCGAGCTTGGAAGTTTCTATGCACAAGCGAGGAAACTTCCACTTTGATACTGTTGGTTGTGTCGTCATTTTCATCTGCTTTATGCCCCCATAGGCAAAGTAATACGCAAACCCCTGCGAATAGTATCGCGAATATTATGATTTTTTTCATGATTCCCATTTTCTTTTGGATTCAATTTTTAAATGACATGATTGCGACGATGGCAAGTGCCACCCAAAACAGTATCAGGAAGACCAGGTCGCGGATAGCAACCCATCTCGCCCGCCGATATTCGTTCTTCCAACCAAGCGGCGTTTTCTGTCCCCAAAGATTGTTCATATCAACTTCGCTCAGGCTGGTTCCGATTTTGATTCCGAATCTTCGTTATTTTAAGCCAGCTTCAAACAGCGCATTTTCGGTTGTGGAATGTTGAAAACGGCGAAAAAAACTATAATTCGCATCAACATCCGATTCCGATTCGGTTAGTATAACTGTATTGGTAATGAGAATTGCTATCCCGCCCGCGATATGGATAGCCCAACAACGAGCTGAATTAATATCCTTGTTGTCCGTGATTTTGAGATACACATTTTCAAATGTTTTCAAAATTGGTTGAGCAACATCCTCATTTAAAATTTTTCGATTGCCTATGTCACTTAATGTTATACGCGCCAATAAGACATGGCTCCAAAGCGGCTCGCCATCATTATAAAGCATTTTGTAAAAAATGTCTATCAAGTCTGAAACTAATTGCTTTTTTCCATCGCCTGTCTTCAACAAATGTTGATTCTCATTATAATAATTCAACAATTTTTTCCAATTCCAATTGGAACGTGCATAGTCCATTACAGCTTTGATCAATTTCCCTTTGCCGCCAAAATGATAATTTATGGCACTTGCTCTGACCTTGGCCAGCGCGGCGATGTCTTTGACTGAAACCGCATTAGTGCCATACTTTGCATAAAGAGTTCCAGCTGCCTTGATTACACTGTTTTTTGTCTCATCGGAAATCTTGTAGTTTGCCATTTTATATGTTCCTTGAATTTGTTTTCCAACTTTCAATCCGCTTTTTTAGTTCATCTCTATATGTCGGTTTGATCTGTTGCCCATAAATATAGAATCTATTTTCTAAATTTCAAGTATAAATGGAATTATTTTTTTATTTTCATTGTTGCTGCCAAGAAGTCTGGAATTTCCAAATTAAAAGAGTAATGACCGACTTTGGGAGCCGGTCATTTACATATAAATATCTTATTTTTAGGCTATTATATAAAAATCCGATATAGACACGTTCTTCTATCTCTCTGGCCTGAGGATTATGTGGAAAAGCCGAATTCCCGGCGCTGGTCCTGCCAGTCGTCGGGGAAACCCTTCTCCAATCTGGCCAGGGAGAGTCCCTCGGGCTCGTCGCCGCGGTAAATGGCCTCGATAATATCCGGCGCGAGGTTGTTCAGGCGCAGAATCCGCGTCACATACGGAGGCTTCTTTTCCAAGCGAGCGGCCAATTCACTGATGCTTTTTACTTCTCCTTCGATCAGCATCTCCGACCACCGTTGGGCGTTGTGAATTGCGCGCAAAACCGCGCTCTGTCTGGGCCGTTCCGCCCCCGGAGCCGGAATCATCACGCACCGGTGTCCATCGACTTTCTTCGCGGCAAGCCTCATCGTCAGTTTGAGCGAACCGTCCGGCAGGGCTTCCTGCGCAATCTCCGGCAATTCCTCCCGGGCGTCCTCATGCTCCATGGCGAAATAACCGGTCTGGGACATCTCCGAAGTCAATTCCCCGAGCCCGTCGGGATTCAAGGTCAGCGAAATCCGGTCTTCGAAAATTTCGATCGAACGAAGCAACAGCCGCAGCAGTTCCCGTCGCGCTCCGGGAAACAGAAAATTCCACAAACCGGCCGTGTCGCTCAAGGCGGCGATGACCTCTTCTTCGGAAACCGGTTCCTTCAGGGTCCGCAGTTGCTGTTTCACCTCCACCAATCGTTCCCCCGCCTTCTTGATCTCTTCGAAATCCGCTTCGCCGTCAAGCGCGTTTTTTTTCAGGTCGTTCAACTGTGCCTGAAGCGAATCACGGTTTTTCACCAGATCGTTTCTCATGACGACCTCCCGTTCCCGAACCGCCGCCAGGGTTTCGCGCAGAATCGACGGCGCCCGGAAGAGTCCCGAAAGCTGCCGCAGAACCGCCTGTTCCAGATCTCCGGCGGGGATTCGCTTCAACGGGCAGACATGATCGGGATTCTTGGTGCTCGCCTGACAAATGTAATAGCAGTATTTTTTGCCGTGCCGTTTGGTGTAGGTCGGCGTCATCGCGCAATGGCAGTGCCCGCACTTTACCAACCCCGTGAACGGTTGTCCGGCGCTTCGGCGACGCGGAGTCGCGCAGCCGTTCCCCCGCATGATGGCCTGGGCTTTCGTCCAGGTTTCCCGCGAAATGATCGGTTCATGTTCGCCTTCGTATTGTTCATTGTAATGCCGAATATACCCGGCATAGATCGGATTGGAGAGAATCCGATAAAGCGTTCCGGTATCCCAGGGCTTGCCGATGTGTTTCCGACCCTTGGACGAAATCCATTCCTTGGTTTTCAACCCGAGCAGATTGGCTTCGTGAACCACCGTCTTCAGCGAACCGAAGATGAGATACTTCTCGAAAAGGGTCCGCACCGTTCGGGCCTCTTCCTCGACGATATAAAGTTTCTTGGTCCGGGGATCGGGCAGATATCCGAGAACCGGAACCCCGCCGCAGAATTTGCCGCGTTTTTTGCTGGCCGCGATCTTGTCCCGAACCCGTTCGGCGATCACCTCGCGTTCAAACTGCGCAAAGGTCATCAGAATGTTCAGCATCATCCGCCCGGAGCTCGAGTTCGTGTTGATCTCCTGCGTGACGGAAACGAAGTTGACGTTGTATTTCGTGAATACCGTCTGCATTTCGGCGAAGTCGATCAGGGATCGGGAAAGGCGGTCGATTTTGTAACACACCACAGTGTCGATTTTTCCGGCGGCGATGTCGGCGATAAGCTGCTTCAGCGCCGGGCGTTCCATATTTCCGCCGGACCAGCCGCCGTCGTCGTAGCGCTCCGGCAAACAGATCCAGCCGTTGTGTTTTTGGCTGGCGATGTAATTCTCGCCCGACTCCCGCTGGGCGTCGAGCGAATTGAACTCCTGCTCCAGGCCGTCCTCGACGCTTTTTCGGGTGTAGATCGCGCATCGGTTTTCGTTCATCATTTCACTCCGAAGAATTTCTTTCCGTTCCATTGTGTCCCGGTGATCGCCGAGGCGGCGCCGGAAAGCGATTTATAGTTTTGACCGTTCAGCTCGAACCCCTCGACGGTGGCGGTCACCACATACAGATTCCCTTTCCACTCGCGCTCGAAACGGGTGCCGGGAATGACGCCGCCGGGATTCGGCCTGACTTTCGGCGTATTGCCGATCTCCACCAGTCCTTTTTGCGTTTCCCGGCAAAGTCCGCCATAATGAAGCTCCTGAATGCGAAACGCAAGCTGACGGCGAAGGAAAATCCGTCCGCAATCGGGTGCCGGTTTGCCGTAGACCTCGCGCCATTCCGCCTGGAGTTCGTCCAGTTCCATCACCTGAAGCCGGGCGATCCGCATCCGGATATTCGGTTGTTTCTTTTCTATTGCCACATTCGTCTCCTGCTCAGAATCGTGTGCTGTATATAAAGCTCTCGTCGAGCGGGATAGCAACCCGTTCTGAGCTTATTTTTGCAACTTTCTTTGAATAATGGCCGCGGCCAGCAATTCGGCAATCCGTTTTAAAACATCGTCATCCATGATTTTTTCTCCTCAATTCGGAAAGTTTCATCTTGTCCCTGGCGGCGGAGAACGTCGTGCCCGTCTCGGACGCGATCCCGGAACGCCTCTGGGAAAGCCGAATCTTCCCCTTGGAAGCTGCCCGGACGGGATTGAATTCCGGCAAAGCCGCGCCCAGCATGGAACCGCAGACCGCGCATCCGGCGACGCAGTCGAGCCAGTGATTATCGACGCGTTCGGGTTTGAGTTTCCATTCGTCCACCGTCCGGCCGCGTCCCTGCGTTCTCCCGGTACTCCGCCGTCAAATGTTCGGCCAGCAGCTGGTGGATGCCGGGGATGCGGCCGTAAAGCGACAATGTCCCTTTGTCGCCAAGCGGTACGGCAAGCCGGGCGTGGACGAAACTTTTCCAGAAGTTCGTATCGTAAATCACGTGCCGGATCGCCCGTTTTCCGGCGACATTCGGCATCATCCAGTTGAAGCCGAGCCGATCGCCCGGTTGTTTCCTGTATTCGGTCATCGGCTTCGAGGAGGCGCCGACGTAGCGTCCATGCGACGGCAGAACGATGCCGGAATACGAACTTTGACGGCAGAACTGATAGACGATGTCGGTGGACTGACCCCAATTCGCATCGATCAGCGCCTTTTCGATTTTCAACATCGCGCCGTCCTCGCGTTCCCATTCCCGCCCCAGGCAATCACCGGTCAGGGCGTTCAATGCCGCGTACAGCCCGCCCTCGAAACCCGCGTTTGAATAGAGCGCTTGAATCGTCGGATTGGCGTCGGTCAGGCTGAACCGCCGCCGATGTTGATCGGGATACGCTCCGTAATCGACCACCGCGCCGGTGAAATCCTCCGCCCACGCGATCACGACATAAAAAAGCAGAGCCTTCTGTACATCGATGAACATCGTGAGCTTGTCGCAGGCCAGCGGGATTCGGCCCTTGCCCAGCCCGTTGATTTTGGCGCAGATTTCATCAATCGACAGCATGGAGTCATCCTGGGTGTCTTCCGGCAGGGGATCGTTCTGATACTCGCTGGCGAAAGCCGCCTCATCCTGAAATTTCAGGTTCATCGCGTGCTGAAGCGCACTCTCCTCATCGTGGTTGAACCGCGCCTCCCACGACACTTCCGCGCCAGCGTCCATCGCTTCACGATTGGTCCGATAGAAGTCGGTGGCCGCCTGAAAGTTGCCGTCCGTCCGCAGCGCCTCGGCGCGTATTTCCGCGTATGCCTCCCACAGTTTCATGTTGATCGGGAACTTGTATATCATTTTCGTCTTCTCGCCGTTCCAGTCCGGATGAGTCTGACGGTTCAGGATAATGTCGGCCATATCGCCCGGGCGAATGATCGTACAAGGCATAATGCCCGAGATCTTCTGCCCCGGTCCGGCGAGACCGAGAATGTCGCCGGCCAGCACCCGTACCCGTTTCCTCGTCTGCTCCAGACTGCCGGCGCTCTCGCTGGTTTGCGGATCGTCGATGATGACCAGCGACGGACGCACACTTCGCCCGTCGGCTCGCTTATACTTCATCCCCCGGACGCGCCCGGTGATTCCCGCCACACGGACGATGATGCCGCTCGCCCTGCCGCCCGCAATGGTCGGCAGCACGATTTCATTCGACGTCCAGGTGATCCGGGTACGTTCGCCAAGGTACAGCTGCCCCGCGCATCGGTTGGCTATGCCCTCGAGTTGTCCGATGGGAAAGCAGACCTCGGGAAAGTCCTCGGCCAGTTTTTCGTTGACCTCGAGTTCGGTTTTTATCGAATCGAGCATTTCCAGCGCCGCCGATTCGGTCGCACCGATCAATGTGACAAACTCGCGGTGCCCGTAAAGCATGGCCCAGAGGCAGGCGGTTTCCGCCAGGGAACTTTTGCCGGAACCGCGCGCCATGGCCAATGCGAACAGGCCTCCGGAAAGTACCGCCGTTTCGATCTTGGCGATGACTTTCAGATGATCCGGCGACCATGTCAGGGTGTAGGTTTCGGGAAAATAGCTTTCGCAGAACAACTGAAAATTACGCTCGCAAGCCGCTTTGCGCGCCGGATTCGCGACCGGCGGGAGATTGCCGATGTCGCGCCCGATCAGGGACTGTTCCGCCTGGCGCATCCGTTCGGCATCGCGTCGGTCATCGTAACCGCGCGGTCCGGAGACATCCCGTACCGTGTGTTTCTCGTCGCACAGCCAGGCGATGTACTTGAGGAGATTGATATTGCGGCTGTTGTCGGATGCGGCGATTCGGAAACCAACGCGGTTAAAGTCGCGGTAAATCCGTGCCTGGGCCAAGGTAAAGCCGAGCGGAGTGGAATTGATCAGGCGCGCCACTTCCACCGGACGCATGGAATTCGGATTAATCGCCATTCTCGTCTCCGGTCTGTTGCGCCAGCCACGCGGCATAGTGAATCAGGTTGACGGTACCGTCGGCATTTCGCGGCGCGTCGGCTTCAAAATCAGCGGTCAGGCTCTCCTCGCTGATTGTCCGACAACCCGCCTGTTTCAGCAGACGGATAAGCAGTTCCGGCCGCAATGCCGTCAATTTCAGGGGATCATTCATCTTATCACCTTTATAATCAACATATTTTCGATATTCATGTTGCTATGTTCCCAGAAGTATGGTTATATATGCCCAGCGATCGGAAATAAGCGCAAAACAACAAACCCGAACAGGAGGCCGACATGAGCAACCAACAAATCACCGCCGGAACAATCGCAATCGCCAAGGTCGGACGCAACGACGTAGAAGTCACCGTCCTTGAGAAACTCGAAACCGGCTGGATGGTACGAAGCAACCGCTCAGGCAGGGAATTCCAGGTACGCGCCATTGAACAGGTAAGGAACATTCCGCCCGTGGGCGCAACATCCGAAGAGGCCGGGAACGAAACGGCCGATTCCTCCTCGGAACCGGTCATCCGTTCCGATGCGGGGAAACTTTCGCTCCTCAGCGCGGCCGCGCGGGTTCTTGAGGAAAGCCGGACTCCGATGAATTGCAGGGAGATCATCGCCAAGGCGGTCGCCGCCGAACTGTGGATCCCTTCCACTGCCAAAACTCCGGAGCAGAGTCTTTACAGTGCTATTTTCCGAGAAATCAGCGGGAAGGAGCATCCCCGTTTCAGGAAAAGCGCCGAACGCAAGGGGGCTTTTAAATACAACCACTGAGAATGATCATTGACATTGTAGGGGTATTCAATCTCCATCCGGCTCGCACCTCGGTTCGACCGGAGGTGTTTTTTCAATCCAATCACACCCTTCGCCGAACTTGAATTCCGCCCAGCGTCGACGAATTACGTCGCAGTACTTCTCGTCGAGCTCCATCATGCGACAGACGCGGCCGGTTTGCTCGCAGGCGATCAATGTGCTTCCCGAGCCGCCGAAGGTATCGATTACGACTTCGCCGCGCCGACTGGAATTTTTGATGAGATAGACGAGCATCTCGACCGGTTTGGCCGTCGGGTGTCCGATGTTTTGCGTCGGCTTATGAAATTCCAGTACCGTGGTCTGGCAACGGTCGGAATACCAGTTGTGGGCGGCGCCGTCCTTCCAGCCATACAAGCATGGTTCGTGGCGAAAATGGTAATCGCACCGGCCGAGCACCAATGCGTTTTTTACCCAGACCAGGCATTCCCGCACCTTCAACCCAGCATTCCGGCAGGCGCCCCGGAAGTTGTACCCTTCCGTATCGGCATGGAAGATGTAATATCCCGCGCCCGGCTTCATCGCTTCCACCGCGTTGTTGAAGCTGTCGTTCAGGAAGACGCGGAATTGTCCGTCTTCGAGATCGTCGTTCTCAATCGTCTGGCCGAGACTGTTCGTATATCCCACATTATAGGGCGGATCGGTGAGCCAGAGGTCGGCGGTCGCCCCGTCCATCAGCGCGGTTACGTCGTCCGCGTTCGTTGCATCGCCGCACATCAGAAGGTGATCGCCGAGGAGGTAGATCCGGCCACGTACGGAATCGCCGGTTTCCGGAATCCCGGGCACGGCGTCGGGTTCGGTTTCACCCGCCGCCACGGCGTCCTCCCCCGGCCCGTTCAACAACCGGTCGAGTTCGTCGGGATCGAAGCCGAGCAAGGAAAGGTCGAAGTCCGCATCCTGAAGTTCCTTGAGCTCCAGCGGCAACAGGTCGTAGTCCCACTGGGCAATCTCGGCGGTCTTGTTATCCGCGATCCGGTATGCCCGCACCTGTTCCGAGGTCAGGTTGTCCGCCACGAGGACGGGAACCTCTTTCAAGCCGAGCCGCAACGCCGCCTTATAACGGGTGTGACCGGCAATGATGACGCGATCATTGTCCACAATGATCGGGCTTCTAAACCCGAATTCCCGGATTGAATTCGCCACCGCCTCCACCGCCTCGTCGTTGAGTCGGGGATTTTTGTCATAAGGCTTGAGTTCGTTCGGATCAAGGAGTTCAATTTTCATTTCGTGTTCAGGCATGGGATTTCCTTAAGAATTGTTTTGAATCGTATTTTCCACCATCTGAATGCGATGGCCGAGCCATGACATGACATTGACGCACATGCTGTTTCCGCACGCTTTGTATCTGGGGGAGTCCGGGCATTCCTCTTCCGGTCCGCCCTTCCATGGAATCCGGGTATGGTGATCGGGAAAGCCCATAAGACGTTCCGTTTCTATCGGCAGCAGTCGCCGGACGATCGAACCGCCCGCCATCCGATAGTCTGTCGCATGAACATCCTTGTCCTCGGAATGGGGGACGGGTACGTTTTCACAGGCGATTGCCGGAGTGATTTCCGTCCGCAGGGTGGGGAAAACTCCATGCCAATAACCATCCTGTTCCCCGCCCGCGTCATTTTTGATGAAGGCCAACGGTTCGGAACCCGCGACCGCCGGAACAATCGCGCCTCCTTCCTCGGACGTTTCTCCGCCTTTGCGCAGCGTCGGGCAACATTCGTTCAGGCAATCCCGCCCGTTATCGTTCGCCGTAAATGCGACCAGAGGCATATAATCGCTGGCGTGCCCGGCATGATTGCCGGTTATGGTATTGACGGTTTCACCGTTTCCGTTCCCGCGCGCATCGTAGCAGACGGCATTGGTAAAACCGGGACAGGCTCCATTCGTCAGTGTGTTGGAAACACCCGTGGCCGGAGAGATGCTTTCAGCCTTGCGTTGCGGGTAAAAAGACACCACCGGGGCTTCATGATTACAGTTGAGCGTCGGCGCGTTTTCCTCCGTAATCTCGGCATTGGCCTGTCCATGCGCCATGCAAAGGGCGTTCAGCGGGATTCCGGCGGCATCAATGAAGGTCGCGCCTTGCTCTTTCCCGCTAACGCCTCCAGTGCTTGCCGTAAGGGCTCGGGCAGCGCTCTTCCCCTTCGCGCGGCGCGGCGGAGTATTCCCTCCGCGCATTTCACCGTCAAATAATACTTTTGCGGGATAGCGCCAACAACCAAGATATCCGATAAGGAAGAGACGCTTCCGTCGCTGCGGGATTGCCCCCGGAAATTCGGGAACTCTGGTATATTGAGCGTCAAGTATTCGCCATGCCAATCCGTAACATCCCGAAGCGTTGGCGACGATGCCGGCTTTTCTCCAGCCTCTGTCGGGAACGGGAACGTCCCATCCGCACAAGAGGGAAATAAATCGGGCGAAATCCCGTCCTCTCTGGGAGGATAAAGCAGCGGGTACATTTTCCCAACAGACCCATCGCGTTCCAGACTCAAAGCACAGTCGTACAAAGTCGAGAGCGAGGATGCTTCGTTTACCTTTGAATCCCAGTCTCCTACCGGCCACGGAAAGGTCTTGGCACGGTGTCCCGCCGACAAGAAGGTCGATTTCTCCATTGTAGTCAGATCCCTTGATTTTTGTGAAGTCGCCGAGATTGGGAATCAAGCCGTTGGACGGCAGTTCGGCAATCCGCCGTTTCCAATTTTCTCGAAGCCTCCGATCCTTTTCATTTTCCGCTTCTTCCGGGTCAAGCGGCCGCAACGGGCGAGTCGCTCCGAAACGATGACACAGAACCGCGGCGGGAAACGGTTCGACCTCGGCGAAGAAAGAAGGCTTCCAGCCCAACGGCACCCAGGCCAGCGTGGCGGCTTCAACGCCGCTGCATATACTCCCATAGTTCATTTATAAATTCCTTGAGTGATCAGGCGGGCATTTCGTCCCCTAAAAGAATTATGCACAATGCTTTCTTTCGATGATGGCTTCCCGCGATTTTCATGTTGGCAATTTGCATAATTCTTTTAGGGGACGAAATGCCCGTGGAAGCGCCAGCCATCCCCAACAACCCGTTTCCCGGCTCCGCTGCCCCGCCCTTGCTGGTATTGAGTCCCTTGTTGGGTTACCGGGAGAACCTCGCACAGTGGCCCCGCGTGGCCCGTTTGCGGGCAAGCGTGGGGCGAGGCTGAGCCCCCAGAAGGAGCCAACGGGTCCTCCCTGTGGATCCCCGTGTCCGAGGGCGGCGGAAGGAGTCGGCATGATAAGCAGACTTGCTTGCGGCTGATAAAAAAATCCCCGGCGCGGAATTTCAGGCGGAATTGAGCTTGGAAATGACTCCCGCCGCCCTTACGTCCGAGATTTCTTCTCCTTCCACGAGTATGGATTCCCGGAACCCAGGGCATGGGCCATCCGGTAAACCTGGGAGCGGCTGATCCCGGCAAGCGCGGCGACGTCTTCCGCCGGGAGGCCGGATTGAATGGCCTTGAACAAAAATTCCCGGCGACGCATTCTGTCGCGTTGGGGCACCCATAGATAGCCGCCGTGCCAGTGCGTCTGAACCTCGGCCAGCAGTTCAGATGGAAGCACATCAACGGCATTGCTGTACAGCTTCATGGAACGCCTCCTGCGAAATACGCCTCCGCCACCTTCGAATTCGCATGCGCGATACCCCCCATTTTACCCCTGAATACATGCATGTACACCTACCTTCTTCTAACCTATATATTTATAATGATATATATTGATGGTGAAAGATTTAGAGGTTCGAAAAAACCTTCGAAAAATGTTCGAAAGTTCGAGGACTTTTTACCCTGGATGTTCGAAAAAACGCGGATTTTTTCGAACCTTTTTCTAACCTTTCCGCGTCTTGGATTCCGCCATTCCGGGCGGCGGAAAAAGTACCCGGAAGCGGCCGTTCTCGAGCTTAATCCATTGCCGTTCCATCAATTCCGCCAGCAGCTTGCCACGATCCGCCGAAGTCGTGCCCGTTCCGGTTGAGTAGCGGGAAATGACACTGGTCAGCACGCCGTCGCCCCGATCCCGGTCCCGAACGATCTCAAAGATCCGTTTGAGTTTCGTCTCGATCTCCCTGGCGTTTCCGATGTCGTCCGTGACGCCGGCAAGCATTTTCTCCGCATTGGCGAAGAACCACAGTGTCAGCAGTTTCGCCCGCTCGCGAACGTCGTCGGTAATGATGACGGATTCCCCCTGGGTCTTGACGGAGTGGTTCACCGAAAGCATGACCATGAAGCGCGGATAATACTCATTGCAAAGCCGCCGCCATGATGGATTGAGTTTGGGATCGCAATTGTCGAGAAACACTTTCTGCAAACCGTCCGAATAATCCTCCTCAAGTTCCACCGATCCCTTCTTGCGGATAAATATGTCGGCGATCGTTCTTATCCGCTCCATGATCCGGATCGTGTCGAACCGCGCGGGATTGCCGTAAAATTCCGGCATTCGGGCGAAGATGAACCGGCCGAGAAAGCCGGTGTCGATGTCCTGCATATGAACGAGGCGGTCGAAAACATTCGGCTGGATATTGGCCAGAATATTGGGACAGCAGTAATCCACCCGTCGATTGGCCGCGCCGCGTCCCCGATCCGAAAAATTCTGATTGTAGTAGCCCTGACCGAACGCCTCGGTCAGAAAACCGGTCGCCTTACTTTGCCAATGATGCACATCCAGCCAGTTCGCCATCTCCGAAATGCACAACAGTCCGTTCGGCTTACGGGTAAGCACATTCGCCAGTCCCTCGGCGCTGCCGGAAGTGCCGAGGTCCCAGTCGGCAATGACGTTTTCGCCGTCGGCGCATTTGACGCAGGGATTGTGCATGCGGGAAAACTTGCTGATGAGATTCCCGATATCCTTTCCCGAGGCCGAGTTCGCCGCGACCATGCCGTAAACATTGCAGACCTGGCCGCCGGCGGTATTGATCTTGAGCTTTGCCCGATCGGCTCCGATCAGGGCCGCGACGCCGAGATTTCCACCGTAACGGCGCTGGAGTTCTTCCATGGATGCTTCGCCGGTAAGGCAGCACGCGGCGGTTACGATCGCTTTCATCAGCGCGCCCGCCAGCGGCAGCGGCGGTCTGGTCACACTCGCGTAAATCGCGCAAAGCTCGCCGAGGAGAGTGCCTTGAAGCACCCGGGTTTCGATGTCTCCACCGCTGATTTCCCGCCATGGACGGATGACCTCCGGCTCCGGGGGAATCATCATTTCCGGTTGAGACGGCAGCAATTTTTCAATATTGACTCCTGGGTATTCGCGCGGTGGATCATAACAGCCGGGTTCGCGCAATTCCCGCAGCTTCGGCCAGTCATTGCCTTGGCAGGAATTATGATGACAGGTGAAGGCAATCGCGCCGGAGGACTGCTGAATCAGGACGGCGGACTTGTTGGTATGCTCCGAATGAAACGGGCAGACCGGAAAGATCCAGCGGCGACCGCCTTTCCACGATTGCGGCTCGCCGAGGTTCGGACAATACCGCCGAATCCAGTCGTCGAGATTGAAATTGCCGTGTGCGTTTACCGTGGCGGCCTCCCGGCTCCCGTCAACCGATGATTGCCCGCATCCCGCGATATCCTCAAGCCGGACACGGCTTACCGTGAGCAGCTCCCGGGGTTCCGAAAATAGAATCGCCATGCGGTGCGGCCGTTCTTCGGTATGATCGCCTTTCCGGTTCATGGTCCCGGGAAGACGCCAGATGCGGGCGGGATTGTGGACCGTCAGATCGACATGGACCCGCTCATCCGAAGCCTTGGCGATTTCCTTCAGGCAGACGTGGACCAGTCCCTCATCGTTCACCGGCAGGTCGATGCGGTACATGAGCTGAGCGCCGTTCCCGCTGTCGATGATCAGCGGCTCCGGCCAGCCGAGCGAGGCGAGTCCGGTCCTGATTTCATGGGCTTTCTCCATCGCCGCGTCATGTTCGTCCTCGCTGCTGGAAATTCCGCTCGGACGCACCGCGTCGCAGTCGATCAGCAGCCAGCGGCGGACGAGGATGTCCGCATCAGCGGTGGCCGGTTCGCGGCCGACGGAACGCAGGCGGTTTACGGCCCGGGTCAGCAATGCCGGATTCACCGGATTGACCGTCGCATAGGCGCCTCGATAACCGCTCAGCTTTCCCAGGGTTTCCGCCACGACGGGAATATGTTCGAAATCGAAATATCCCGACTCCACATGTTCGCGCCGATATCCCGCCGTCACCGCGTCCAGAACGCGTACCTCGAAAACATCGCCGGGCTGAAACCACAACCGCAGCGCATGGGTGAGTTCGTCCGCGTCAACCATTCCTTCTATCGCTCCTCATCGTCAAAATTCTTCAAAAAACGCAGTGCCATGGCGGCGGTATGAACAGCTTCCGTCATCATCAAGTGGCGGGAGGCTTTCTTTTCATCCGCATTCAGCGCCGCCTGGATCAGTTCGCCCGCTTCCTCGGCGACCACGGCGCCGGCGTGAATCGGATTGCGCGGCCAGTCGGGATGGAGCTTCTCGGCGCGTTCAAGCTCGGCAAGAACTCGAATCAAAACAGTTTCGATACGCATAACATACCTCTTCGGGGGAAAGTTTTTTTCAGTATTCTCAAAACGGGATTTCGTCGGGATCGTACAGGTCGTCAGGGTCATTGCGGACGGTGTCCGGCGGCGGCTCATAGACCGGACGCGACTTCAGTCGCCAACCGACCACTCGCGCGAATTTTTCCCCGGCGATCGTTTTCACGGTAATGCTTTCCGGATCGGCCAGCATTCCCGCCGATGCCGAAGCGACGGCTTCCCGGGCGGTTGTCGGAATCGGGAGTCCGTACGCCGCGCGTTCCCGCCACCATTTGATGAACTTTTCACGGGCATAGCCGGTATGTTCCGGACATACCCACTCGCTCTTGAATTCATTGAAACCGACCTGATAATCGATGCGCACAGTTCGCGGAGCGTCCGGATCGGCGCCCCGCTTCTCATGTACCGCGTAGCAGGTATCCAGCACCTCATATTCCGTGTAATCCGCCTGGCCGGAAAGCACGGCGGCCGTGGATGCCGTGCCGGAAAGATTTCCATTCCCATCGTTCGGCGGAAACTCATATCCGCAATCCGGACACACCCGGTAACCGGCGTGGATGAGCGCCAGACACTGCGGACACTTTTTCGCCGGAGCCTCGCCGCCCTTTCCCGTGCCGGGTTCCCTGGCCCTGATCATGTCCACCGGGCCGTGCCGGAGAATATTTCCGCCGTAATCGAGAACCAGGCAATTGCTCTTCCCGTCGCAAATCCGGGTCCCTCGACCGATCATCTGAATAAGAAGTCCCGGGGAATTGGTCGGACGCAGCAGCACGATACAGTCGGTATTCGGTGCATCGAACCCCGTGGTCAACACATTCATGTTGACCAGGAACCTCAGCGGCGGTTTGTTGCTGAAGAGATCGTTCGGCACCGGTTCGCCCTTGAATCTGGCAATGATTTCAGCACGTTCGCCGGATGGCGTACCGCCAGTCACCACCGCGCACTCCATGCCGGAATACGCCATGATCTTTTCGGCGACATGCTCGCAATGAGCGACGCTGGAAGCGAAAATCAGCACACTTTTCCGGGGCCGCGTCAACTCGACAATCTCCCGGCAGGCGGACGAAACCAAGGTCTCCGTGTCCATCGCGGCGGCCACTTCATCACCGACGAACTCGCCGCCGCGAATGTGAAGCTGATCGAACCGTGCTTCCGCGCGGCCGGCTTTCGAGATCAGCGGCGAGAGATAGCCCAGGTTGATCATCTCCCGGAGGCCGATTTCGAAGCACACTTCGTTCAACAGGTTTTCCGGCCGGCAGATAAGGCCGCCCTTGAGTCGAAACGGCGTCGCGGTCATCCCGACCAACCGGACATCGGGATTGATCACCTTCATGTCGGCCAGGAAAGTCCGATACATACCGTCCCCGTCCGGAGCGATCAAATGCGCCTCGTCGATCATGATCAAATCGAACGGGCCGAGCTCACACGCCTTGTTATAGACGCTCTGAATCCCGGCGACGATTACCTGTTCGCCGGTATCACGGGACTTCAGCCCCGCCGAAAAAACGCCGATCCTCAATTCCGGACAGAGTTTCCGGATCTTGTCGGCGTTCTGTTCCAGCAGTTCCCTGACGTGGGCGACGATCAGGACCCTTCCGTTCCATCGTTCAACCGCGTCCTTTGCGATCTGAGCCAGGCAGATAGCCTTGCCGCCGCCGGTCGGAATTACCACGCACGGATTCGTGTTCTTCGTCCGCAGGTGCTCATACACGGCGGCGACGGCTTCCTGTTGATAGGGCCGCAGCAAAAAGCTCATGGGATATTTTCCCCCGCCTTTCCGGAAAGGATGCACGGCTTTGGGGACGACACGAATATCATTTCCTCAAGTCGGACCAAACACCTGCCGCCTTCAACGGGCTCGCCCATTTCCAGCAGTATCCGCTTGATCTGGCAGTCATCCTTGAACAATCCGGCCGCTTGCAGCGTGTCGAGCAAAACCTTTCCGCCGACATTGTCCAGATCCCGGCGCCGCCGGTCGGGCGGACGGAATGCGGCGTAAAGCGCGATTCCGCCCGGAAGCGGGCGAATGTTTTTTTGACGCACCAGCGCATTCACCATCTCCCGGTAGCGGCGTCCTTCGCGACTGATCAGCACACGGGGGCCGACATGCCGGTAATAGTGATTGACGGAAGGAGGGTAAGGCAACTCCAGTTCGATCACTTGTTTCTGGCCCACGGCGGCGCGCCGTTGGTCTGTGGCGGCGGAACGGAGGCGGTAGCCGTACCGGTGGCGCCGGTTCTCGGGGCATAGCCCTTGACTTCATTGGTGATTTCGTCCGTTTCGGTGTTCTTGCGACACCGGACGGTGATGCTCAACGGCAGATTATGCAGCTCGATGGAATCCTTGGGCTCCGGCACATTGACCGCGCGGCAGATGGCGGAAAGATCGGCGCGGGCGATCTGGACCGCCTGCGAATTCGGGTTTTCGAGATTCAACCGCGCCCAGACCTTGCGTCCCCGGTAATCGCCTTCGATGATTTCAAAGGCGAGTTCGAGATACTGGCCGTTGCCGGTCTTGGTCGGTTTCATTTCGGAATCCGTGATGACGGCCGCGTATTTGCCCGCCGGAATGGGCTCGTACCCGGTGGAGGGTTCGACTTCGTTCGCATTGAAATTGAGAGTAGCCATTCTTGTTTTCCTCTGTTGTTATGCCATACGGAACGCGTGATTGAATGCGGTTTGGATTTTCGGCGGCACGGGGCGTGGATGGCGCGCCGGGACAGCGAATGTGCTCGCGATAGGATTTTCCGGTGTGTTCCTCGGTGACGATTCGGCACGTTTCTCCGGCGCGGATCGGGAATCCACAAAAATCACAGGCGGACGGATACCGGTTGACCTCATGACGGACAATCATTTTTTTCCATCCTTTTTCCCGCGCGTTTTGCCCACATCAAAGACTTTCCGTTCCTTGAACTCTTCGCGTTTTCCCTTATTCCAATTGCTCACCGGGCGAAAATAGCCGCACACGCGACTGAATATCTCACAGACCGCGCCGCATTTACTCATGATCCTCCTCCACCTTCCGATACGCTTCGACAAACGCCCGCCAGGAGAGCGGCAGTTCGGCCGGAAGCCCATAACGGTTCTTGGCGATGCAAGCCGGCGATCCGACGGTCCGAATCATGCGTTCGCCCCCCTCCGCGCCGATGGGAGCGGCAATGGCGCGTTCCCCGCTGAATCCGGCGTTTTCCTTTTGAATCCGGAACTTTTTATTGGCGAAAAACACCGCGTCCGCCCATTCTGAAATCAGTGCGGCCGCGTGTTTGTGGAGACGCGGCGTGTAGCGGTCGTAGGCGGCATTTTCCGGGTCCTCGAAACGTTCGACTTTGGCATGGGCGACCAGGACCGCGATCATGTCGCGCCGGTCGCGGATTTCCTGGAGAACGGCGATGACCTTGCGCCAATGCGTAAGGGCGTGGGTGTAGCCGCGTCCGTAGCCGCCGTCGGCTTTTTCGATGTTCCTCACTCCGAATTCCCGGCAGACCTCGTCAAAAATCAGCCGTTCAAGCCAGTCGACGGAATCGATCACCACCGTCCGGTATTCGTGCGGTTCGTCGCGGATGGCGGTCAGTTCCGCCAGCACTTCGGCGATTGATTTCGCCAGCGGAAATTTGTGGCAGTTGATCTCGCCGAGGCCATCCTCGGTCTGAATGAAAATCGGATTCGGCGCGGAGGCGGCAAGCGTCGATTTACCGATACCCTCGCTGCCGTAAATCATGATCCGGGGCGGCCGCTTTTCACGGCCCGACTGAATGTTTTCAAGCATTCCCATTGAATTGATCCTTTGCTGTAATGGTGGTTGTCACGGTAACGATGGTTCAGGCGTCCCGGCGGAACGGCAATGCGATAGCGAACTGCATCGACACTTCCCGGTAGGCCGACTCAATTCCCAGTCGTTCCTCGCGGATGGATTCCAGAATCTCGACGTTCCCGTAGTAGAGAATCACATTGGCCTTTTGCAGTTTATCCTCCGAAACACCGAGCCGTGCCAGGAGCTCGGCGATCGGCGGCGGCAAAGTGCTCCGGAGATTCCGTCGCAATCGTCCGCGTTTTCCCGGGAAAGGCAATCCGCGCAAATGCTCGAGAATACGGTAATCCGAAAACGCGGATGCCGGGGTTTCGCCGTCGGATTCGTCGAGAATCGCATCAACGGGCGGGAACGAGAGCGGAAAAACCGGAATCGAAGTTAACAGGGCTTCGGGAGAATAAAAACAAGGTTCCATAACATTCCTCACAGGCTGTCAATGATTCTGACGTCTTCGTATCCGGTCGGCCATACGCCGGAGGCGCGGCAGGCGCGGAAGCGTTCCAGGGCGGCAAGGTTGACGACTTCGGCCAGGTCCAGCACCTCGTCCGTGAGTCGCCATACCCCGGCGGAGAACGGTTCGTTCTTTTCTACCGCGATCAGGTGGACCGGAACATTCCCGCCGGTTGCCCGCCGGATGATCGCCCGGTAGAAGGCAAGCTGATAAAGATACCCGTAGCGTCTGGTGTCGGCCTCGAACCAGCGGAGCGAATCGCAGGTTTTCAGATCGACCAGACCGGCGCGGGAGGAATACCAGTCCATGCGGATCTGGCACGGGACTCCATGATAATCGCCGCGAACCACGCCTTCCGCCACTCCGTCGGTCAGCAGTTCGGAAGCCGCCGGATGAAGCCGGACTCCGGTCTGAAGCTTCAAAAGAAAGTTGAAATCCCCGCCGGAAACGACTTCCCGGTTCTGCGACGCCGCCCATTCCGAGTAGGCCTTGCTTTTCGCGCCATAGGGTTCGCCGGTCCTGGGATTGATCGGACCGTCCGCGATCAGATAATCACGGTCAAAAGCGTGACGGCCCTCGAGAATCAGGCAGTGCGCCGCCCGGCCGAGGGTAAATGCCGGAGATTCGGGTTCTTCAATCCGGCCAAGGATTTTCTTATGATACAAAGCGGGACTTTCCCGAAAATCGGCCAGCAAATGGCTCGACATGAATTCGCCGTTACGGGCGCGGGCATGATATTCATTCGCCGATTCTTGTATGAAAAACAGTTTTTGCATGACGCCTCTTGGGTTGATGCGTTGAACGACAGACATGACGGAAGGAGAAACACGGGTCTCCGCTTACTAAATACGAGAGAGCCGGTGAAACAGTGTCATTTGAGCGGGAAATCAACCCGTGATTCCATGTGAAATGAACACTTTGCGGATTTCCAGAAAACGGCGGAAGGCCGTTTTCCGTGAGATTCTGAAAGGCTTCATGATATCAACCGGGCTTTTACAGCCCTCGCGTACGATGTATTCGCAAATTTCACGCAACTCGTCCGGAAGCCGCGAGGTGACCATCCGGATGTCCATGACGAGCGCCAGCCGTTCGGAATCATCCTTTTCCGTGCCGTCGGCGATGGTCATGTCGCTGTTGACCAGATCACGATAAAACACGGGACTGTGCGGCTTGCTTCCGGGAACGCGGTCATCCAGAGTAAAATCGGCGCGCCGATTGATTTCGGAATCCGGCCCGACATGTTTCCGGATGATGTCGGTCAATGTGTGATAAACGACGACGGCCCGGAACGCGGCCCACTTGTTGACGGCCGGGTCGAACTTTTCCATGCGTCGGAGGAGGACCAACACCACATCATGTTCAATGTCCCTCAAATCATCGGAGGTGATACCGTTCACCGTGGAGAGTTTTTTGGCGACCAGATCGTGAATGATTTTGAGGTCATGACAATCCAGCCGATGCCTGCGATACTTTCCGGGATGTCTCATGGGAAAAACTCCTTTGACCGCCGGGACGACGGCGGTTTCGGGATTTTTCCCTGGCGATCCGGGTTTCTGTTATGAAACCGACGTCGCCCTTCAATGGTGACATGTCACACGTGACGGGATAAATAGGAACCGACTTTCATGGTAGCTTTACTTGAAGTATTTGTGGGACAACGGGATAATTCACTTTGAATTTTTCCGTGTTTTTTCACGACAAGCGATTAGTCACCGCGTGTTTTGTCACAGTTGTCACACGGAAAAACAAAAATCCGGCCCCGCATTGCCGCGAAGTCGGATCGGAAGGATGGGTTAACGTTCCCGGAGTCGTCGATGATAGGTTGTACTGCGGGATTCCGGGGAAATTTTGAAGCGCGGCACATAAGCCGAATGGTCGCAGTCAAACACAAAAGGGTCGGTTTCAAGATGAAAGAATTGTTTCAGCACGGCGGACAAACGACGTTTTTTCTGGCGATCCCGGGACGATATCTGATTCCCCGACCAGGCCGGCGCCAACATGCCGTTGTTCTCGGCCAGAAACAGAAGCAGCTTCCAGTTCGCGTCGGGATCTCCGGTACGGGCATCCTTCATTCCCATTTCCTGATAGGCGAAGGTCGGATGGGACAGGCCCACGGTACAGCTTACCGTGTGCAAATCGAGAAAATGCAGATGAATATCCTCCCAGCGGCTTCCGGTCGGCAGCGGAAATCCTCCGGCGATTTTGTCGACGACGATTTCCTCCCGGATGAAACGCTGAATAACCGGATGCGGCGGAGATATCAGCGAGGGACGGCATTGCCGGTCAACGGCGATGACCTCCTGAATCGGAACATAGGTGACCGGCAGCGCGTTGAGTGTGCTTCGGATATTTTCATCGGTCTTGTCAAAATGCGGCGACAATACAACGCAGGGACTGTTATCCGCGGCCATCAGGCGGCTGCAGCACTCCAGCATGTAGCCGGGCATCAGGTAGGAAATGTACAGGCGGCCGCGTACCCGCGTTCCCAGGCGAAAGGCCCCGAGAAGCCATGTCCCGGGCGCGTTCCCCGACCGGACATCCGGCTCGATCGGCAGGGTTGCCGCAACCCGGGCATGGAATGCTTCGCAGCGAAATCGCATGGGACGTAAATCCGGCGCATTCAGCGAAAGCGGAGCCGTATGTCCCCGGGGACATACGCCGATATATTCCCCCGACTGTTGTGCCCGCACCCGTAAATGAAGACAATCCGGACATCCGTCACGCAACGGACATGGGATAAATCCCACCGTTTTCCCTCCGGACGGCGCCAGGAGTTCGTCCAGCGCGTCGAAATCCACAAGATGTGAAAACTGTTCCCGCCAGCCGCCGCGATGGTAAGCGAATCCGGGCTCGTCAATCCAATAGGCAAGCTCGTCCCAGAAATTATTGGTCTCTTCAAGGATTCGCATCGGAGAGCTCCACGCAACCTTGAGCGGCAAGGAACAATTCGAATTCATCCGCTCTCGAGTCCCGCCGCGACCCGGTCAGGCTTCGTTCCGTGACGTGAAAGTGCCGCGTGCTTTCATCATTGAACCGAACCATGAAGCAAAGCCGGGTGATAATGACGCCGGACTTCTTACTCCGGTATTCCTCCATGAACCGTTCCCAGGCGGAACCGCCGGTTTGAAAATGGATGGTGTGTTCCCGATTGACCATGCCGAGCGTGAATCCGCGAAAGACAACCCGGGAAATGGTATACACGTCTCCGGGCGGCGCGGCGCACCACAGCAGCATCTTCTTCAGGCAATAACGTTTTCGGGGAATAAGCCGGACGCCAAGGAGAACGCGTCCGAAAACCTGAATGGCGATGAGGGCGAAAAGAACGTCTCCGGAAGGGAAGGAAATTTTTCGCGCCAGAATATCGAAGACAATCATCCTGGGAATATCGTCATCGCCGACACGGATTTCGAAGGACTGAATTTTTTCTTTTTCCGTGAACCGAAGGCTCAGCCGGATTCCGGAACGAAACGCCGAAAGGATTTGTGTCATCTCCCGTTCCAGCATTTGTTCCCGGTCGGGTGGAGATGGAAACAGCGGCAGCAGGTCGTTATCGGTATTGAAGGAGAGAGTCTCCTCCCGGTCATCCGGCGTCGGTTTTCCTTCCGCCGGGAAACGCGCCATTGTCTTGTCCGTCATTGCAAGCCCCCCTGTACTTTGTAAAAGCGAAGTGCACGCCGCATCCCTTCGCATTATATAAAGAGTATCGGAGGCCCGCAATATCAGAACATCGTAACCTCCGCATTGCTGAACGACAATATTAATATTCCATCAACTCGTAATCGGTCCGATGGTCGTAATTGAAACGGCATTTCCTGATCGCCATGAAGCATAACCGCGTTTCTGGCGAGTTTGAACTTGACGAGTTTCATATCGCCGTTCAAATTCACAATCGCGGTATTGCCGGTGGTGGGAACGGATCGTTTGCGAAAAACAAGGAGGTCGCCGGGGGACGCGGAGCCGCTCAATGGTCCGCCTTGGAGAACCTGGAGCGCAAAAAGCTCATGATCGGAATTCCCGTCCGCACAGGTAATCCGGGCTTCTCCGACAGGAGGACTTCGAAATGCCAGAACCCTGTCGTTTTTCAGGAATCCGACAATCGGAATCGTCACCAGCTCTTTTTCGTCGAACGGCTTCAGGACTTTGTAGTTTCGACTCCAGGAGGCGGAACGCTCAATACAGCCTTGCTTCCGCAGACTGTTCAGGATGTATTTCACCGATGATTCCTGCAACGACAGTACCGCCGCGAGTTCCCGGATTCCCGGGACGCGGTCATGTTGGCGAAGGTGACGGCAGATTTCGCAAAGAACCATCGTTTCGCGTTCGGTCAGTCTGTTTTCGGGACGTCGCATTTTACCTCCCTCCATTTCCGCTTTATGAAAGAAAATAACATGCTTCCGAGGAATATGCAAGCCTGACTTTATAAAAAAGCCAATTTTATTTTACTGGCTTTTATTATCATCCAGGCGTGATGTTCCGGAATTTCAATTCAAGGCTTTTGCCCGCTCTCCCCCTTCGTTTTCCGCCTCAAATGACACTATTCCGGGGGGGCTCTCGTATTTAGAAAGTGAGAACACGCGCTTTCCGACGGAGGAAGCGGTGAAAAAACAGGAATGGGGAAAGCATGAGTGAGAAACAAGCGATGGAAGATAATATCCGCGGGAATGCGGCCGGGCCGAGGTCCGCCGAAGTCGACGGGCAGAAGGTCGAACAGCATTCCCTGCCGGATCTGATTGCGGCGGATGAGTACCTCGCGTCGAAAAAGGCGATAAAATCCCGCACAAGCGGCCTGAAATTTTCCAAACTGAGCCATTCAGGGGCGTGAGTTTTTTTTATGTTCAATACGTTGAAAACGATATTTCGCGGAAGAACGCCGCCGAAACCGTTCGTCCCGGCCGTTCGGGGATGGTTCGATGCCTCCCGGACAACGAAGGACAACTCGAAACATTGGGCGGCGGCCGATCACCTTTCCGCCGACATGGAAGCCGCGCCCGAAGTCCGCCGGACACTCCGGATGCGTTCCCGCTATGAGATATCCAACAACAGCTACGCAAAGGGCCTGGTCCAGATGCTGGCGAACGATACCATCGGTACCGGACCGCGCCTGCAGATGCTCTCCTCCGATGAGGATTTCAACGATGAGGTTGAAAGCGCCTTCATGAACTGGGCGGACGCGACAAAACTTCCGGCGAAGCTCCGGACCATGCGGATGGCGCGCTGCCAGGATGGGGAAGCGTTCGCCGTGCTGGCGACCAACCCGAAAATTCGTCATCCGGTCAAGCTGGATTTGATGCTGATTGAGGCCGATCGCGTCTCCGGCGATCTGAAATGGCTGGAGGATGACACCTCGGTCGATGGAATCACATTCGATCCCTGGGGCAATCCGATCGATTACCGGGTGCTGAAATACCATCCGGGCGATGTTCA
>CALABZ010000279.1 GCA_937888615.1 uncultured Lentisphaeria bacterium
GCCGGAAGCGATGTTGAAAAATCACGCAGTTGATTTTTCAACGTTGAGCGGGAGGTCGGAATGGTTCACCGCCGGTAGAGCCATTCTTGAATGCATCGAGTTCTCCTCCGTGTCCGCTCCGGGGGGACAGAGCGCCCTACCCGCATAAGCCGTCGATTTTTCGGCACTCCCGCAAAATCCATGCAATGTCAGCCCGTGACCGGTTTCACGGTACGGGATATAAATACTGCTTGACTTAAAAATCAGTTGCAGACGGCGTTTTTCTTCATGATGCCTTCTTTGAATGTGGTACCGTCAACGTGTCCGTCGGCACGCAGCGTGTTGGCGCTGTCGGAGTGACGGTAACCGCGCACATAACCGGGCGTACCGGAGAGTTGTCCGTAGGCGTCGCCCCAGCGCTCATCGCTTGGCACGTCGCTGGCGCCCCAGGTGATGGCAAGGAGGTTGCCGGCTCCGAATGCCGCGGAATTCACGGTTCCGTCGATGGCGGTAAAGACCACGCCCGGCCTCTTGACTCTGGCGAGGCGTATGCTTTCGACGGCTTCCCGTAATTCGGCGATAGACCCCGAACCTTCCTTCACCTGAAAGATATAAGGATTGCCGGAATAGGATTTCATGTATTCGCTGTATCCGGCGGTTTGACAGACGACGCTGATGTTGCTGGTGGGGCAGGCAAAAATGCTTTTCAACATTTTATCGATGGTGGGGCGGTCGATCGGGGCGGCGGTGATTCCGGCATAGGTATAGAGCAAACCGCTCCAGGCCCGGTTGCCGTCCGAGGCGCCGCTGTTGATATTGGTATTGGCCAGGGGGACGAAATCGTCGAAGTCTCCGGCGTAAAGAAGGATGCATTGTCCGATTGATTTCAGGTTGCCGGCGCATTGAATCCCTTTGGCGCGTTCCCTTGCGGTTTGCAGGGCCGGTAGCAGCATTGCGGCCAGAATGGCGATGATTGCGATCACGACGAGGAGTTCGATGAGCGTAAAAATACTGCTGTTTTTCGGAAATTCCGGATACGTTTTCATACTAGACTTCCTTATTTTATGAGTTTTGATTTTTCAAAACCGTTTTGCATTTCATAATTCAAAAAGAAATCCTCCTTTGCCATAGTTCCGGATTCCGGCCCCCACGATGACTGGTGATTCGGGAAGCGGGGTCTCTTCGTCAAGGCTTTCCAGAAGCATCCGCGCCGCTTCCTGTCCCACGGTTTCCCAGTCGAAATCAATGACGGAAAAGCGTGTCGGCTGCAGTGAGGCGACTTCCAGCGACGCTGTTCCGAGTGCCGGGTGGCTCTGCAGAAAATCCGGTATCGCGGCGAGTTGGCACAAGGCCCGGTTGCCGTCGAAATAGATGGCGTCGCATTTCGCCGCCAGCAAGGATTGGAGGTCTTCGCTCATGAGCCATTTGCCGCCGGATTCGGTGAGCTGCTGTTGAAGCGAGAGACGGACCGCGCCGTACAGGGTTTCATCGAAACTGAGGATTCCGAGCGTTTGGCAACTGCCGCGCCGCAGCAGATTCGCGGCCAGAACGCCGCTGCCGGAATAATCCGCCTGAACACATCCCGTGAACGATTTCCGGGGCGACAGCACGTGAAGCATCGGGACGGTGAAATTCCCTTGGTCTTCCCACGGCGCGCTGAACCAGATACAGCCGTCTTCACCTTGGGCAATCTGTCCCGGGGAACGCAGCTCACTGCCGGCGGGGGCGTCGATGAATTGCAGGGTTGTCCGGTAGTTGCTTTTTTCGAGAAAGCCGGAGATTCCGGCGGCGATCTTCAGCATGAGGGCGTGGTCCATCGACACCGGAAGCAGGAGTGATACCTGAAAATTGCGTTTACTCTGCATGGTCCTGGCATGGATGTTGGGACGGTAATGGTGTTGCCGGATCGTGGTGGCGATTCGGGCACAGGTTTCGGTGGAAAGTTTGCTGGCGATGGCTTTTCCGTTCATGAACAGCGATACTGTGGTCTTGGAGACCTTGGCTTCCCTGGCGATATCGTTGATATTGGAGAGCACCGTGGGGTCGCTGTGTTCACGGTAAAGCAGAATGCTGTTCATGTGAATTTTCATCCGCTTGCGGAATTTCGGATATGGCTGTTTCTCATTTTTGCTCCACAGGACTTCGGCGAAGGCGCACAGACGCGGAAAGACCTTGCTGAATAATTTGTTTTCCGGCACTTTTTCTGTCCAGAGGCAGGCCTCGGAACCGATGATCCGGGCCGCGGCTTCCGGCGGTGTGTCCGGCGGGACCGGGTCGAACGAATAGACTTTTTCGACCGGCAGCGGAGGCATCCAGTCGAACTTGTCCTCGCTGTCGTCGCCGGGGTAATCGAAGTACGTGTAATTATGAATGGAGTTGATGACCGGGCGGCCGCTTTCGATTGCTTCGGCCAGGTTTTCCTTGCGCCAGCCCTGAAGAATGGTATCGGGCGAATAGCGTTTGCACCCGGCCCAGACGACGGGACGGAATCCCAGAGATGTGGCGAAATCGGCCATGCTCCGCATGAATTCATCCTCCAGTTCTGCGATGCCGGAAAGCCCTCCATCGCGGACGGCGGCGTTGCAGACCGGGCATTTCTCCCAGATTTCATGGCGGGCTTCGTCGCCGCCGATATGACAATAAACCGCATCGGGAAAAAGTTTTCTGGCTTCGGTCAGGATTTCCCGCAGAAATGTCTTGACCGCCGGATTGCCGATACAGTATTCATAAATGTTGTTTTCATATGGATCGGGATTCGGGCAGGCGAGGTCCGGCCGGGATTTGAACACGAGGGTGCTGTGCGACGGCATTTCGATTTCGGGAATGACCTCAATGAAATGATCGCGGGCATAGGACACCACTTCCCGGATATTGTCCGGCGTATAGAATCCTTTGTCGTAGAAAAGGCGCTCCTCCTGTTCCAGCAGTCCGGGACATTGAGGAATCGGAATCCGCCATGCGAAAATATCGTTCAGGTGCCAGTGCAGGCGGTTGATCTTGTAAATCGCCAGCTTGTCGATCAGGTTCTTGATGGTGTCGACGCTCTGGAAATGCCGGGCCGAATCCAGCATGAAGCCGCGCCACTGGAAACGGGGCGCATCCTCCAGTTCACAGCACGGGAGCTGGTAATTCTGCTGCGGAAAAATATGCACGATATCGACCAGCATCATCTGCCGCAGGGTCTGCACGGCATAGAATATCCCGGCGGGGTCCCCGGATATGATCATTTGATCCGGGGTGATCCGGAGCCGGTAACTCTCCGCCGCGGCGGTTTCATCGGTCACGAAAACGATATCGCCGTCCTTCGCCTGCGGTTTTGAGACGGCGGAGGGCGATATCGGCGTCAACAGCATTTTGTTCAATGCCGACCGCAGCAGTTCCGCGGCGGCATTGGCTTCCTGCGGAGCCGTGATCCGGGTGTTCTCGTTCAGAATGAAAAAACCTTCACCGGGTTCGCACCGGTGCGGACGGGGAATCAGTTGGTCAAGAACAAAGGTCATTTCAGTCCGCGCTCTCCGTGTTGATCGCCACATTGTCGACGAGGGCTTCGATGGCATAGGGGTATTCGCCTTCGACCCCGACGTAACTGCGACAGAAAATCGCTCCGGCCGAGGGATCATAGCTGATTTCGCTGACTTCATCCTCGTTCTGGGTCACGCCGATGACGAAACGGTTCAGGTCGACCTTGCCGGCCACCTTGATTTTTCCGCTGCTGAAAAGTTCTTTGCCGGCGGGGTCGGACAGCGAAAACACCACCGTCCGTTCGGAGGCGTTGTAATCGATGGCGGCGCGCATCTTTCCGGGCTTGATGTTTTCAAACGGCTTGATTTTGGCGGCCAGCCCTTTTACCACCTGGGCGCGAAGGTGGCAGCGGTTGATGCGGCTGTCGTCCTTGTTGAACACAAAATCGAAGCACTGGGTTTTGCCGTTGTCCAGCCCGAGCATCAAGGTGCCGTAGTGGTTGAAGGTCTTGATATTCAGGTCGAATTCCATGACGAAGCTGTTGCCGTTGGTGGCCGGGATGGGGAGGAAGGTTTTCAGCCAGGTGGTTTTCTGACCGGGATACGGCTCCTTGACGGTTTTCAGCCCGGGATCGGCGGCGAATTCAAAAGTGGTTATTTTCTCCGCCGCCATGCAGGAGAGTCCGAGGATTCCGGCGAGAACGAGGGTCAGGGGTGTCTTTTTCATTTGCTGCCTCCTTGTTTGGGTGCATGGGTTGGTTCAGATGGTGTTCCTTTGAGAAAGAGGTCGTAACAGGCCCGGTCCACGGCCTCGATCACGCCCGGCTGGGCGTCGTCGCTCCAGAATGCGGCGCCGGGGATTTCCGGGGCGAGTTCGCGGATCAACCGCAGTTGTGCGATGACGCTTTGTGCCTGGGTTTGCGCGTCTTTCCAGTTGTTCCAGTCTTTATGGGTGACCAGTCCGATCAGGGATTTGTTCGCGATGCGGTGCTTCCGCAGGTTGGCGATGGTCTTTTTCAGGGGGTCGAAAGATTCCCCCGGCTTGATGTATACTTCAAACATCAGCAAGTCTACCGTTCCGTTGCGGACCAGCTCGGCGATTTCGGGGGCGGTGTCTTCGCCGATCGTCCACAGGGCGATCTTGAAATTCGGATAAGCCTTTTTCAGTTCCGGCAGGAATTTCACCATTCGCTGCGCCGCCTCGGTGAACAGGAAAATTTCATCAATGCAGATGCCGTCGTAGTCGCCGGACGCGGCCAGTTTCTTGTATTCTTGCAAGGCGTTCTCACCGGTTCCGACTCCGGCCATGGCCCAGGCGCCGCGCCGCCGCCATTCGGCGCAGGATGGCGGCAAGCATTGACCCGAATTCGCATACGGCAGCCGGAGGACGTCGCCGTACCAGATGAAACGGACATCCCGGTCCGCGGCGGCCGCTTTCAGGCTGAGGCGGTTGTTGTCGCGATCGGCGTCGGGAACGCTGTTGTCGGGGTCCGCCGTGAGAATGAGCTCGTATTCACCGGTGCGCTTCGGGGTGTACTCGAAAGTAACCGTTTCTTCACAGCCGGAGGGGATGGCCGGAAGTTGAAGTTCTTTCACGATCGTACCGGCCTGGTCCTGTACCAGAAACCGGACCGGTTGCGAGGCTTCCGCGCCCGCGTTGCGGACTTTCGCCTGAAACGACACGGTTTCACCTGTTTTCGGGTACATTTTTGACGTCGCCAGCGCGGGGTTCAACGATACCCGGTCGCCGCTGCCCAGGGTCAGGTCCGGCAGCAGGGAGACTTCCACTGTATTGGACAGGGCGCTTTCATTTCCGGCCCGGTCCACGGCGGTCAAGCGGTAAAATGCTTTCTTGAGGGACAATGACGAATCCCGGTATTCCTGATTCCTGGCCCGAACCCGCTTCCATTCGCCGATTTTCTCGCCTTGCTCACTCGCCTTGGCGGAACGGTACAGACGGAATGAATCGACGCCGTCCGGGTTGCGCACCGAGGGCGAACGCCATTGCAGGACCGGTTTGCCGTCGCGGTAGGTGTTCGACAGCTCCGGCGGTGGCGGCGCCGCATGGGCGGTGAGCCAGCTCAAAAATACCAGCAGTGAACAAAGCACACTTTTCATCTCAACGTACCCATAATTGTTGTTCGCCCGTTCCGTCGAGCACGGTTTCGCTGCCGGACGGGATCACTTCCACGCGGAACGTATGATAACCGGAGGCGGGAGCCTTCCAGTTGGCCTGCAACTGTACGGCACGCGGAGCGGCGCCTTCGGCCAGCGCGGGAATGTTGCGGGTATCTTCCTTCAACAGTTTGCCGTCGGCGTAGAGGCGGATTTTGACGTTTTCGGCGTCCATACCGCCGAGATTGCGGACTCCGGCGTAGATTTCGATTTCATCCCCGGCTTTCACCTGGCGGGACGAGAACTGAATGTCTTCGGGGTAAAGTTGGAGGACCGGCTCGATGAAGTAGCGTCGGCAGAGGTCGTCTGCGATCGGAATGAGCTCGGGGGATTTCGTTTCAAAGTGGAAAAAGCCGATGCCGGGCATTTCCGGCGCATTGCGGCGGATGTAGCGCACTTCGTCTTCGAGTTCATATCCGGTGAGGTTGAATTTATCCTTGTGACCGTCGATGGCAAGCGTCATGACGGCGTTGGTCAAGACATCCTGCTGGCGCGCCACGTCGATGCGCTGGTCGAAATATGCGAACCGGCGGGAACTGGAAAACTCCACCGTCTGGAAATTGGTGTAGCACTCCAGCATCAACAGCGAAATGCCCTTGTCCTTGCGGTAGGCATTGCGGGTGATGTTGCAATACGGCACTTGGAGGGAACCGCAGATCCAGAGGGCGGTGAAGTACTGCGGATTCTTTTCAAGGTAAAGTTTCAGGCCGCTGAAAAAGTTGGCGGCCAGGATTTCTTCGGGCGCATATCCGCCCATCTCGTCGATCATGATTCCGGCGGCGTCGCGGGCGGGGTCGCCGACGCCATCGGCCAGTATCTGCGCGTATTTTTCAGGAGCAACTTTGTTGTCCACGCCTTTCCATAAACAGGGAATCGCGCCGCGGTTACGCCAATAAGCATGGCTTTCGGCATTGCCCGACAGGACGACATTCGCATAGCGCAGTGAACGCGCTTCCGGGGTGTGCCCGCCGAACCACGGGAAATAAAATGTCCGGCTGACTACCGGGGCCTTGACTGCGACGGCGTTGGAGGATTCACCATCGGAGGCGCTGATTTTCAGGGGGATATAACCGTTCCGGGCAGGGGTCCACGGGAAAACGGCCTGGGCTTTGCCTTCGGCGGGGATGGCGATGGTTTTCGTCCCGATTTTCACCCCGTCCGGTCCCTGTACATTGACCTGTACCCGATCGGCGGCGGTCTTGCCGGTGTTATGAACCGTGACCGCGACTTCGCAGGGTTGGTTCTGGATGGGAAATGCCGGACGGAATACCACGTCGCTGGCGGCGGTCGAACGGATGTCGATGATCAGTTTTTCCGATTCGGCGAAGCCTGTTCCCGGAAATGCGGCCATAATAAGGAATCCGATTCCAATGAATATCCGTGATATCTTTTTCATCCTGCAGATCACTCCTTGTTAAAATTTTAAAACACAGGAAAACCGGTTTAGTTTTTCTTTTAATATTAACATAAACCGGTTTAGTGATCTGTCAAGATGTCAAATCATAAAAAATCGAAAAATAATGAAAAATTTATAGAACGGGGGCGGAATCAGTCGAATTTCAGTTTGCCGTAAGAGCCGGAACTGATCGGGGAACCGCCCTCCCAGGTGCTGACCTCCGTTTTGCGTTCGCCGTGGCTCCAGTAACGGGTGAACATCGCGGTGAGCTTCTCCGCGTCCGCCGACGCTATGCCCAGCGTTTTGAACGGGACCGTGATCAGGACACTCCAGCCGTCGGAGGCCGGTTTACGTTCGAGCCGGTAATCGCCGTTCCATGACGGGTCTTTGTCGCGGGCGTCGTAGCGGTTGCCGTTCACATCGGTGACGAACTGATAAATCGAGTGGTCTTTGCCGGTCAGGCAGAGTTCGAATTTATCGCCAGCGGGCCACAGGTCGTGTTTCTGCCCGGCCGGACGCGCATAGGCTTTGGAGGTATCCGCATCGAAACACTTGACCCCGACGTATAGATTATTGTCGTCATGCAGCAGGCGGACCGCGGTTTTTCCTTTCGGCTCCTGATCGCTGGAAGTCA
This sequence comes from uncultured Lentisphaeria bacterium, assembly GCA_937888615.1. GTDB lineage: Bacteria > Verrucomicrobiota > Lentisphaeria > Victivallales > Victivallaceae > UBA5239. The sequence goes on from CALABZ010000279.1 coordinate 7,646, forward strand.
GAAATTTATCGGCGGTGGCGGCTGAGTTCCAGGCGCCGGTTTTGAAATCGGGGTCGAAAACCGGCGGTTTGTCGGTGCGGGCGACCGCAAGGCTGAACCCTTTGGAACGGGCGATCTGGTCTTCAAAAGTCCGGCGCATCGCCAGCAGCATTTTGCGGGCGTTCGGATGGACATTTTTGGACAGGGCACGGTCGAGCGCGGCCCGACAGTCGTCGGTGGCGCCCGGTTCGACGACGCTGGTTCGCCACGAGGCGCTGGCGAGGTCGTTCCATTGCGACGATCCGGGCGATTTAAACCAGCCGTCGGCGACGATCCGGTAAAACTCGGCCACATCATCGGCGGCGGGACCATAGACACGGTTCAGAAATTCGCGACGCATTTCATGGACATCGCGATAGGGGTTCCAGGAGCCGTTGGCCATGACCCAGAAGTAAAGGGAATTCATGTCCCAGGTCTTGATGCCGTCCATGCGCTTGCCGACGGCGTCGGCGTACACTTCCGAATAGGTGCGGTTAATGCCGAAACTGTTGGCATAACGCCAATCTTCGAGGGCAATGACATCGATCGGGCGCGGGAAGGGGGCGACCAGTCCGAAGTATTCGCGCCAGGTGAGGTTCGCACCGATTTTCATCCAGTCGAGGAACTGTTTGTTCCAGGCTTCATTGCTCGGCCCGGTCATGGGTTCTTTGCTGTTCTTGTAGATGGGGCAGAACGAAATGCTGATATTGGGCTCGACCTTACACGCGGGCGGAATTTCGGTGAAGAAGTAGCCGAAGGTCAGGATGCGTTTGCCGGGGTAATTTTTCTGCAGGTGGCGGGCGATTTCATTCAGCCACAGGAAAAACTGGGTGGAGCGGAAATTCTTGTCGTCCGGGGTGACGGTTTTGCCGTTGGGCAGGGTGATCGGTTTCAGACATTCGGGGCATTCGCAGAGGTTGTAGTTATCCTCGATCATGATGCGGTAGGTGTCGTAGTTCGGATTGGCCTTGATCCGGTCATCGACTTCCTTGATGAACGTTTTCAGTAGTTCGGGATTGGTGAAGCAGAGTTGGACTGAATTGGCAAAATCGCTGGGACGAACACGTTTGCCGTTGATCAGCGGATAGAATTCCGGGTGCTTCTCGAAGTATTTCTTCTCCGGAATATAGATGCCGACGAGGTTATGACCACCGCCGAATTCAAAGATCGGCGCGTACTTGACGCGGTCTTTGGAATAGGCGTTCAGCGCGCTCCAGTTGGAGCCGTTGCGGATCTGCCATTCTTCGGACGGGACGTGATTGCGGGGGCCGATCATCTGCCAGCCGCGCAGAACGTAAACCGGGATATCAATGTAGTCGTTGTACTTGAATTCGAGGTTCGGGTTTTTCGTGAATACCGTGCCGAATTCGGTGTTCGGGCGGGCCCAGATGATGTCGGTATTTTTGTAGAGCCACTTGTAAACGCCGTTCAGGACGCCTTTCGGCTGGGAGCCGAAAAGATAGATGGTATTGCCCTTCTGCCGGACCGCGTAGCCGTCATTGCCCTGAAGCTTGGCGAGGTCGTCCGGGAATTCTTTCGGGTTTACGCAGAGCATGATTTCGGTGGCCGCGCCGCCGGGGACGTTGACGATCGGGAGCTCGGCGCCGGAGATTTCGCGTACCCAGCGCTGGAGTTCCTCCGCGGCATATTGGACGGCCGGGTGGGGATTCCGTTCAATAACGATTTCGGCGGCGGGCTTGCCCGTTTCGGCAAGCCGGGCTCCTGCGCAGCCGCCCAGAACGAACGCGGCGCTCAAAAGCATCAGGGCGAAGAGTTGTTTCATGGTGGATTTCCTGTATTTAAGGCTGGTTATTTCAATTCAATATCACAGAACGAGCCGCGAAGGTGGCGTGCGCCGCCGAAGATGATTGCGGCGCGCGGAGGTGCGATGCCGACTGTCTTGGCTTTCATGAACTGACGGACAAAGGTGGCATGAAGCGTTTTCGTGGTCGCGGGATCAAGTCCGATGGATTTCCAGGGAACGGTTGCCATGCCGCTCCAGCCGTCGCCGGTGATTTCCACCTGCGAGCTCCATTTGACCGGGCGTACCGCCGTATAACGGTTGTTTGACGGATCGAATGCCATTTGAGTGAAGTGCGGTTTGCCATTCCAGACGCCCGCGAGGAAGATTTCGAACCCTTCGCCGTTCGGGAAGGTATTTCCCTTCGTCGGGGACAGATACGGCATGTTCTTGACGTCTTTATGATAGCATTTCACGCCGAAGTAGATATTGGTATTGTCGTAGAGCACTCGCAGGACGGTTTTCTCGGTATGCGGTTTCATGGTGCCGTTGATGAAAAATTTGTCGTTCGGGGTGGCTTTGGTCCACTCGCCGGTATTGAAATCGGGGGTGAACTCCGGGGCTTTGTCGACCTTGGTCGCGGTGAGCTTGAACTCACGGGCCATCGTCATGTATTCCTCGAAATTATTGCGCACGCCCTGAAGCATTTTCTTACCGTTGGGATGGATGACTTTAGCGGCGGCGCGTTCGAGGCAGTCGCGGCAGGCGTCTTCCAGTTTCGGTACGACGACGCAGTTGCGCCAGTTGGCCCAGGCATTGTCGTTCCAGACCGATTTGCCGGGGCTCTTGAACCATTGTTCTTCGAGGATACGATAATATTTCTCCATGTCATCGGCGGCGGGGCCGTAGACGCGGTCCAGAAATTCGCGGCGCATTTCATGAACGTCGCGGGAGGGGTTCCATGAACCATTGGCCATGACCCAGAAGTACATGGCGTTGGCGTCCCATGACTTGGTGCCGTCCATGCGTGAGCCGAGGGCGTCGGCGTACATTTCGGAATAAGTGCGGTTGATTCCGTATTGATTGACGTATTTCCAGTCCGCCAGCGCGATCACGTCGGTGGGACGCGGAAATGGTGGGACCAGTCCGAAATATTCGCGCCAGGTCAGTTGATTGGTGATCGGCAGCCAGCCTTTGAATTTGTCCATGGTGTCTTTGTTTTTCGGGGACTGTAATGTAAATTTGGTGTCTTTGTGGATGGGGCAGAACGAAATGCTGATATTGGGCTCGACTTTGCACGCGGGCGGAGGTTCGGTGAAGAAATATCCGAAGGTCAGGATCCGTTTGCCGGGGTAGTTCTTTTGCAGATGGCGGGCGATTTCATTCAGCCACAGGAAAAACTGGGTGGAACGGAAATTAGTGTCCTTCGGATTGACGGTTTTGCCGTCGGGCAAGGTGATCGGTTTCAGACATTCGGGGCATTCGCAGAGGTTGTAATTATCCTCGATCATGATGCGGTAGGTGTCGTAGTTCGAGTTTGTCTTGACCCGGTCATCGACTTCCTTGATGAACGTTTTCAGTAGTTCGGGATTAGTGAAGCAGAGTTGGACTGAATTGCTGAATTCGCTGGGGCGAAGCCGTTTGCCCTTACGCATGGGATAGAATTCGGGGTGTTCGGCGAAATATTTCTTTTCCGGAATATAGACGCCGATGAGGTTATGGCCGCTGCCAAATTCGAAGATTGGCGCGTACTTGACGCGGTCTTTGGAATAGGCGTTCAGGGCGCTCCAGTTGGAACCGTTGCGGACCTGCCATTCTTCGGACGGCACGTGATTGCGGGGGCCGATCATCTGCCAGCCGCGCAGGACGTAAACCGGGATATCAATGTAGTCGTTGTACTTGAATTCGAGGTTCGGATTTTTCGTGAATACCGTGCCGAACTCGGTGTTCGGGCGGGCCCAGATGATGTCGGTATTCTTGTACAGCCACTTGTAAACACCATTTAAAACTCCTTTCGGCTGAGTGCCGAAGATATAGATGGTATTGCCCTTCTGCCGGACCGCGTAGCCGTCATTGCCCTGAAGCTTGGCGAGGTCGTCCGGGAATTCTTTCGGGTTTACGCAGAGCATGATTTCGGTGGCCGCGCCGCCGGGGACGTTGACGATCGGGAGCTCGGCGCCGGAGATTTCGCGTACCCAGTGCTGGAGTTCCTCCGCGGCATATTGGACGGCCGGGTGGGAGTCCTGGCCGATAACGATTTCAGCGGATGGTTGGGCGTTATTGGTCAGGGGTACGGCCGCATACAGCGACACGGCGCAAAACGACAGGCACAGCAATAGTTTTTTCAGCATGGGAATTTCCTGAAGGTTGAAAGGTTGATATTAGGGGACCAGAACGCCTTTTTCGGTATAGTGGCGATAGGGCTGGATGTATGCGGATTTCAATTCGGCTGAATTGGCGCTTTCCACGTGCATGTCGCCCATCAGCAGATTGGCTTTCTGGCTGTGGCGGGCATGGATGCGGCAGGAGGTGCTCTGGGCCGAAGAGGGGCAGAACCAGCATTTCTGGATATTGCTGGTTGCGTTCAGGAGCAGGGAATCGGCGATAATCACTTCGCGCGACGGTTCGGGGAGCCGATTCAGCTCAATGGCGGTGTAATTGGACCAGGTCTGCTTGACGGAACCGTCTTTGGAATAATAAACCACCTGATTGATGCCGTAGGTGGGGGCTTCGCCGCTCATGCTTTCTTCGAAGTGGAAAGGATTATAGGAGGGGCAGACGAAGATATTGGCATTGGCCACCTTGTAGATGGCGTTGGTGTCGGAAGTGGGCATGTTGAGATACCCCTGCGTGATCAGATAGGGGGCCCAGGTCAGTTTCTTGGGGCCGTTGAGCATGGCGGTAGGGAGGCTTCCCGCGTTGTCGTCGGCATAAAACGTCAGGATGCCGCCGACCTGTTTGAGGTTGCCGACGCATTTGATGGCCTGAGCTTTGTTTCTGGCCTGATTCAAGGCCGGCAGCAGCATGGCGGCCAGTATGGCGATGATCGCTATCACTACCAGGAGCTCGATAAGTGTGAATGTTGATTTCTTCATGATCAGCCTCTGTTGTCTGGGGTTATATATTTTACCGACGCCCGTTCCACGAGCGGCATGGTGAATGAACGTTTCTGCTGGGGCAGGGTGGGGTTTTCGATCCGGCGGATCAGGGTTTCGACCAACAGTTCCGCGCCGAGTTTGTATTGCTGGTCGAACGTTGTCAACGGCGGGATGCTGTAGGCCGACTCGCACAGATTGTCATAACTGAGCAGTGAAATATCGTCCGGCACCCGGACCCCCGCTTCATTGGTCGCGCGGAGCGCGCCCATGGCCACGTGATCGCTGTGAGTGAGGATGGCGGTCGGCTGTTTGGGGAGGGACAGGATTTGCTTCATGCCCTTGTATCCGTTCTCGTAATGATGATAGGCTTCGATGGGGACGAACCACCCGGGCACGAGCGGAAGTTCGAGTTTTTCTATTTCATTGCGGATCTGCTGATAGCGAATATCTTGAAAAAAACCGATGAAGCCGATGTGCCGGTGCCCGTGCTCCACCAGATAATGAATGGCGCGGATGGCGTAATCAAGTTTGTCGGGATAGACGCTGTCCATCAGCCGCCGTTCATTGCCGTAGGTTACGACCGGAATGCCGGCCCCGGCGATCGATTCCTCATACTGACAGGTGATGACGCCGTCGATACCGCGCAGCCGCATCCGCTCGAATGCCCGGATGAACGCCTGCTGGGCGTCCTTGATGCCGTCCCAATAGGCGAAGAGGGCGGTGTAGCCGCGTTTCGCCAGCGCCGCGTCGATCTGGACTCCCAGTTCGCCGTAAAAACTGTTGACCGTCGGGAACAGGATGCCGATGGTAAAGGTCCTGTTGGTGCTCAGAGCCTTGGCGGCGAAGTTCGGGCGGTAATCCAGCTTTTTTACTGCGTCGGCAACGATGGTTTTGGTCTTGACGGTCGCTTTGCAGTTTTCCGGATTGCTGATCACTTTTGCCACCATGCTCTTGGACAGATTGCAGTAGTTGGCGATGTCTTGTAATGTCGTTCTTTTTCTCATAATCTTTTCAGTTCCTGCTTATATTATAATTACACCGGTGTAATTTGTCAATAGCCGATTCGCGAAAACCGCGAAATTAATCGGAAATCTCATTGAATTTCCCTTGAAACACTTATAGAGACTTTTTATACAGCAGAGGAACTCAATATGGAAAAGACGCGTCCCGAAATCACCTGGTCGTTGATGCATCCGACCGATCTGAACGTTGATTATATGCGCCAGGTAGCCGCCCACGCCCGCAGTTACCACGTGGACAGCTACGAAATCTGCGCCGCCTGCCATTCGCCGCTCGGCGGTCTTGACGGACTGGTTTTGTACGAAGATTACCCTCAAACCGCCGCCGCGGTGGACCGGAACGCCATTATCGCCAACCGCGACAAGCTGAAAAAGATATTGGCGATCGCCCATGCCGACGGTAGACCGGTGTATTATTGGCATCGCGAGGTCACCGTGGCCCCCGGATTGCTCGACGCCATGCCGGGATTATTGGACGAAAACGGCGAGTTCGACCTGCTGGGCCCCGCCTTTGGAAACCTGCTCTGTTACAAGATCGGCAAAGCATTTGAAGCGGTTCCCGAATTGGACGGGGTGGTGTTGACGCTGACCGAGGCCGATTATTCAGTCATTCATAACTCCAACGCCGACCGCTATCCGCCGGCGGAGGTGGTGGCCCATATCGTGCGGATTTTCTCGGGTGAGCTCAAACGGCTCAATAAACGCTTTATTCTGCGTTCGTTCGGCTCCATCGCCCGCGATTACGAAGATATCCTGGCTGGGGCCGCGTCCGCCGCGCTGACCTGTGATTTTGAGGTGGAAACCAAAATCACGCCTTACGACTTCGACCCGTTCCTGCCGGTGAATCCGTTCCTGCGCCGGGTGCCGGGCGCTGCGATGAGCGCCGAATGCGACTGCCTCGGCGAATTCCTCGGCGCCGGTTATCTGCCCGCTGAAAATGTTTCGAACATCGTTAAATACGTGCGTACCGGGCAGAAGGCGGGCGTCGACCGTTTCGCCATCCGCATCGACCGGGTCGGCAACAATATTTTCGACAATTACGAGATCAACCTTTTCGCCTACCATTGGGCGATCGAGAACCCGACCGTTTCGCCGGAGGCGATCCGCGACGCATGGGCCGAAAAGTATTATCCCGGGGCGTTTCGCGACGCCTTGCTGGAGCAGGGGCGGCAAGGGTTTGAAATGATCGCCAAAACCCTTTTTATCGACGGCAACGTCATCTTTCATCAGAACCCGCCGGGGCCGGACCTGAAATGGCTGAAGGCG
>CALABZ010000280.1 GCA_937888615.1 uncultured Lentisphaeria bacterium
TTATTTCTTATTGCGAAATTATAATTTCTTATTGCGTTAATAAATTATAACCGATTAAAACCAATTGTCAATACCCCGCCTCGCTTTTGACGCATATTTTTTTATTTTTATTTGCTTTATATGGATTTTAACGTTATTATAATTACGCAATGAGAAATTAGAAATACAGAAAAGCAGGAAAATTCACAAGATACAGCCCTGAAAACCAAGGATGCCGCATGAAGTCACTATACAAAGCTCTTGACCTTCTGGAATACATCATCTTGCAGGATGGCAGACCGGTCACACCAAGCGAATTGGCGGAAAACTGCAATGTCAATATTACCAGTTGCGTCCGCATGGTGAAAACATTCACAGAACGTGGATATCTTATCCAGGTTTCGCGGCGGGACGGCTATATCGGAGGCCCGGCCCTGGTCACCGCCAGCGCCTATGACAGCGTCTATTACCGGATGCGGCAGGCCGCCCCCTCCCCTATCGGCCGGCTTTCCAGGCGCCTGGGGTGCATGGTCAACCTTTCGATCATCCACAATGACCGCCGTTATTTGCTGTATGTGTGCGGGCAAACGCAGAAATATCATGTTTATCCGGTGTTCTCCAAACCCTGGGATTACCAGAACAACGCCACGGAACGGCTGCTCCTGAGCGCCTGCGACGCAGCCACACGCCATAGAATCATTCAAAAAATAGGGCTGCCGGAAGGCATCTCCTCCTATGACGAGCTGATACACCAGCTTGACGCTTACAAGAAAGCCCAGAGCGTCGCATTTTTCAGCGAAACGTTCAAACGCTGGATCATCGGCGGCCTGATGCTGACGGACGGATATCCGCCGGCGGCAATCGCCTTCAACGTGAAGTCGGAAAGCGAAGTACCACTCGCAATTGAGCAGGCACTGAACTGTGTAAAAGAAATTGAAGCCGGACTGGCGCTGAATACCGGCCTCATTTGCTGATCCGGATAAAACCAGTTCGCCATATTATTCGAAAACCGAATTTTCCACACCGCCAAACGCCAGAACTCGCGCAATTGCCATGAATGCGGCGTTTGTTTTGCAATTCCTTCCTATTGCCCCATCCTCGCCCCTTTCAGTTACAGACGCGCTGACGAAAGCGCTGAAACCATTTACGCCGAACTTCGGTCGAACTGCAGCCGGAAATATGGCGTTTTTTTAATTCGGGATATTGATTTTCCGTAAAACGATACTATAATATATCATATTGAGATTATAATATTATATTATGAGATTATCATGAAATCATTAATGAAGGCATTCGATATTCTGGAGTATGTGGTACTGCAGGACGGGAGACCGGTCACGTCCAGTGAAGTGGCCGAATCGATAGGATTGAACCTGGCCACAACCTCACGAATCATGGTGGAAATGGCCGGTCGAGGGTATCTGGAAAAGGTCTCGCGCAAGAGCGGTTACCGTCCGGGCCCGATGAGTGCGGCCATCGCCAATCGCGACAATATTTATCACCGGCTGGCACAGGCCGCGCTGAACCCGATAACGGAACTGGCTGTTCAAATCGGCATGCCGGTGAACCTGGCGGTTATGAATGGGACGCGCCGGATCATGCTGTTTTACTACAATGCGGCGCCGCAGTGGAAGCCGTGGAGCAAGCTGACTTTTGAGGATGCCGAAAATACCGCCACCGGTCGGCTGCTGGCCGCGACGCTCTCTGAAGAAATCGTCGAAACGTTATTTCCGCAAATGCCTCCGCCGTTCTGGCCGGAAGTTCGGAATTACTCCCAGTTGCACCGGGAATTGGCAAAGATCAGACAGAACGGTTTTGTCTCGTTCATGTCCGAACCGGACGGCGTACCGGTGATGGGATACCTGATCATGGCGGCGGGGTATCCGCCGGCGGCGATCGGTTTCGGAATTCATGATGAAGAGCGGACTGCGGATATCCGGCGGCTGTCCGGTGACATTGCCGCCCGGATTGTTCAGAAATTGGAAAATGAAAATAAAACCTATTGAGACGGCAAGCCGTTGATTTAGGACTATACACAAACCGGCCCGGCATTGCATGGATTGCCTGAAATGCCGATCGGGTCATTAAAAATTAATAAGAGGTTAAACGATTATGAGTGCCAGAGAACGGGCATTGAAGTTTGTCCACGACGAAACACAATTTCATTTGGGATTTCTGCCGACGGAACAGTCGAATCCATTAACGGCCAATTTGGATAAGGAGTTCGAAAAAAGCAAAGCCGGGGGGGTACGATGCCTGCAGCGGGTGGACCGCAATGTGGCGGCAATGGCGCGGCGAGTCTTCGACAGCAGTGAGTTTGAACGATTGGTCGAGACGGGGCTTAAGGTGATCCGACAAGGCGGACGCGTGGTATGTTCCGGTTGCGGAGCGACCGGACGCTTAAGCATTCTGTTGGAATGCATGTGGCGCGAAGCCGCGGCGGACAGCGGTTATGCGGATTCAGTGGCCAGCATCATGACCGGCGGGGATTACGCGCTGGTACGCTCGGTTGAGTTCTTTGAGGACTACCCGAAATTCGGACAGCAGCAGGTGCGCGAGATGAAAATGACGGAGCGCGACATGCTTGTCGCGATTACCGAGGGGGGTGAAACCTCTTCGGTGCTCGGTACGGTTGACGAATGTCTAAACCTGGGGGCGGCGGTTTTTCTGATGTTCAACAACCCGGCGGACCTGCTGGCAAAACATCTGGAACGCTCTCGCCGGGCCATCGAAGATCCACGGGTCTGCGTACTGGATTTGTCATGCGGCCCGATGGCGCTGGCCGGTTCGACCCGCATGCAGGCGACGACGTCCGAACAACTGGTTGCCGGTAGCGCTCTGGAAACAATCTTCTGCCGTTTGTCCGGCAAACCGACGATCAACTATGCCGCGGAATTCGAAAAATTACTGGATGGACTTGAACAGCCGGAGACGGTAAATGCCATTGCCGGATATATTGATTTCGAAGCAGAAACCTACCAACGGCATGGCAAAATCACTTACTATGCCAATGATTTCATGCTGGATATCTTCACCGACACGACGGAACGGTCGCCGACCTTCATGCTGCCGCCATTCTGCAAAACCGACGATCACGCCTCGCCGCAATCGTGGGCATTTGTCAAAAATCCGCTGTACCCGACCCCGGACACCTGGAGGAACTTGATGCGCCGCGAACTCCGTTGCCTGGAATGGACCCCGGAAGATTATCAACGCCTGGGAGCCGCTCTCGAAATCAAGAAAAGCCCGCCATTGATCCGGCGCGAGGAACTCCTGAAGTTTGCCGTGGGGAATGAACCATCGCCGAAACGCTGCAATTCGGAGAACGACGCGGCGGTTCTGATTCGCTGCGGGCGTACAGCTCCGGAGCTGGCCCCTGCCTTTGCGGCCCAAACAACTTGTTACCCGATCCGCCGGGAACTGGTGATTGGAAGCTCCGGGGGGGACTATAACCTTCCGTTGAACCTGCCGGAATCGCCGTTGCGGATCATGGAACACATGGCGGTCAAGCTGGTGCTGAACACGGTTTCGACCGGGACCATGGTTTGCCTGGGGCGCGTGACCGGCAATTGGATGAGCTGGGTGGACGTGACCAACAAGAAACTGCTTGACCGCGGAATCCGGCTCCTGACCGAAATCGGCAAAATCGATTATGAAAAAGCGGCCATCATGCTTTTCGAATCCATCGATGAGCTGTCCGGCCTTTCGGGCGAAAAGCCCTCGGCGGTCCAGCACGCCCTGGCTAAAATCCGTTAAACGATATCCTCCGGGCGGGCATCTGCGCAAAAATTTATTTTTCGATTTGATTTTCACCAGCACAAACACTATATTACAGAATCATTAGCGCCGGTAGCTCAGAGGATAGAGCATCTGCCTTCTAAGCAGGTGGTCGCAGGTTCGATTCCTGCCCGGCGTGCCATTCTCCTACCTGTTTCCGAGCTTATTTGTGTGATTTTCTTGACTTTTTACGATATTGGATTATATTGGCTTATATTGTTAAAAAGCACTAAAAAGCACCTGTTTTTCAGAAAAAAGCACTAAAAAGCACTCGTTCAAAAGAGGTGGGTATGGCTCGCAGAAAAGGCGCAGGTTCCGTCGTTCAAAAGGGAAAATATTTTTATATCCGCTTCCAGAGCAATGGGAAATCCAAATTTACCAGGCTGAAATCATCTACCCGCGAAGCCGCTGAACTGGAGGCGTCCAAATACAACGCCACCGCCGAAGCACGCAGCGCCGAGGAATTCGCGCTGTTTATCGCCCGCGCCCGCAAGGTCATCGAGGAATCCGAAGCAATCGGTCTGCAGGACGCTTTTGAGGCGTTTCGCGGTTCCGCATTGCGTCCCGCATGCGGCACAGAACAAATGGCCCGGCATAAGGCACATTGGCTCGAATTCATCTCCGCCCTACCCCCTTCCATTAAAAAGACCGGGGATATCACCGCTGGCCTGGTCGAAAACTTTTTCTCCGCTCTGGATTATTCCGCAAGGTCTTTTAATGCGCGATTGAAAAGTTTAAGATTGATCTGGCGAATTCTGGAACGCGACCGTCCAAATCCGTTCAAGGATATCCCGCTGAAAAAGGAAATCCCCGCCGCCAAGAAAGAATTTGATCGCGAAACTCTCCAGGCGGTATTCCGCGCCGTGGACGGAGAATATCCGCTGAAAGTGTTCCATCGAGACGAAATGCGGGTATTGTTTCGGGTGCTGGCCTACACCGGCATGCGGTTGAAGGATGGCTGTCTGTTGAACTGGAAGAGCGTCGGGCGCGACTATATCGTCGTAATTCCGGAAAAAACCAAGGTCCGGACCGGAGGGAGGCCCGTCAAGGTGCCGATTCACCCGGAACTGGCGGCGGTATTGCCGAAACGGAGTTCCGGGCCGGTGTTGCCTGTTCTGGCGCGTGCCTATGAAAGCGGTCGGAGCAACGTGATCAAGCCAGCGCTCCGGGTCATCGACTGGGCGGTGGTCAAATGGCGAATGGAAAATGGCGAATTGAAAATAAAGAAGCGGAGCAAGCACGCGTCCGGCGTGGCGCGTCCGGAGCGCCAGAAAGAATACGGACTGCATAGTTTCCGTCACGGTTTTATTACGTTCTGCGCCGAGGCCGGGGTGCCGCTGGACCAGGTGAAAGATATCGTCGGTCAGCATTCGGTGGCGGTGACGCGCATTTACGTCCATTATTCCGAAGAGACGCGAAAGAAGGTCATCGCCGCGCTGCCGGGGTATTAGCTATATTTTTCCGGTAATGGTAGATGGATGCAGCGATCAGCAGGATAAACGCGATCACGTCAAAGAACAACCATACTTCTTTGTCCAGGTGGATTTGAATAATCGGATTGAACAGGACGGCTCCGGCCCCCAGAATGAAGCGCCAGTACGGAGAAGCGATCAGGATCGCCAGCCAGACGAAGGAAACCGTCGTTGCGATCCGGAGAAAGGTATAATAGCCAATTCCCAAATCGGTCCTACCCGGCCCCAAATTACTAGCGACAATCAGCAGAATACCCAGTAGAAGCAACGTTAGGGCCAAAGTGCAAATAAGAGCTTTTTCGGAATTGCTGAATGAGATTTGCTTGAAGGTTTCAAGGCCCTTTTTATTGGAATCGCCTGCTTTTTCGCTGGAAGCCGTTTTTACTTTATCCTCCGGCTGATAAGCGACCGCGTCTAAATTCACCTCTGGGTCAAAGAAAATATCCCCGGATTTGACTGACAATTTTGGACTTCTTTCGTTCTGCACAAATCTCGCATTATCAGCATTTGCAACTTTTACATCGGGAATTGGAGCCGGTTTTTCTTTTTCGGTTGTTTTGAGCCCTTTAATTGCATATTCAATGGTTCCCCCAATGAATATGAGGGGACCAAAGGCAATTAGTATTATAGCAATATTATTGTCGAATTCGCCAAAAACGCCTCCTATTCCAATCATTGAGGCCAAGAAAGCCAGCAACATTGAAATTCCGCCTGAAATTCGCATTGGAATTTTCTTGCCAAGGCAAATCCCTATAATCCAAAAAATGAAGGCCAAAAAATATCCTACTAAAACAGCAATGACAAGTTCATCCATTTGATTTTTCATGTCTTTATCGCTTTTTTCGTTCTTCCGGAACCTTTCCCCATACCCAATGTTGCCATAGGTATTGCTGAATCTGATACGTTGCCGGGGATAGTGTTTTCGGATTTGTCTTTAGGAGTTGAAATTCATCATCAGTCATCCATGACCTGGCAATCTTATCGCGGTGTTCATTTGCTTCTTTTGGCTGGTAATAGATGAAATACCAAGCTAAGATTACTACCGCCAAGACGACAAATAAAATAATCATAAACCTCTCCGTTGTTCCTTATTTGGTTAAGATAAGCCGTAGAAGGAGTTTGTCAAGGCGGATTTATTGAGTTTTGACCAATTCTTCTTGATAACGTATAAGTTTAGCCAAGGAATCATCATTGAGCCGATCGAGGTTTTCAATGATAATTTTCTTTAACGGGTCAGACTGGGTGATATCACTTTGAAGCTCAATATTTGTCTTAGTTGCAGTATAGAGTTTAACATACTCATTTAGATCCTCTGCTGATGCTCCGCATTCTTTCAAGCACGAATAAGTTTGATTGAATAGCTCTGGCGGCGTTGGCGAAAGTCCACTGCAAATTTGACTGATGAATGCCTTACCGCATCCGGCCATTTCAGCTATGTCTTTTTGTTTTAGATGATGCTTAGTCAACAGTTGTTTCAGGAATGTTCCGAATTCCTTTTTGTGATTGGGGGGGGGGATATGTTTTTTCATAAAAATCTCCTAATATCATAAGTATATAATACCTCCAAAAATAAAAAAATCAAGTTTTTTTGTAAAAAAGTTTAGAGATACTCTTGACTTTGAGTTTACCTGCATTATAATATAGTATAGTTAATCACTAAACAGGAGTGAGTGAAATGAGTGCATTTAAGACAGTAACGGAATCGGGAAAAAACGTAATGCTTCAAACTATCAACGGCCTGCGTAGTTCAAATGTCATTAATGATGAGGATTTTGCGGCATTTCGAGAAAATATTGAGAAAATTCCCTGCAAGCCGTCCGGAATGCGCTTCCGTAAATCCGTTCCGCCCCGCGCGGAAGCGGCGGAAGCTTGTCAAACCTGTCAAAATGAAAATTGACAGTTGAAAATTGAAAATGGAACAACAACGGAAGGAGAAAGGAAGAATGGAGAAGAAAGAAATTTCACGGGATCAGATGTTCAGCGACGCGAAGGTCATTGCGGAACTGCTGAAAAAGTACGAGGGGGGCGGCGAAAGAATCAGGGCGATCCTGAACATGGCCATCCAGCCCGCCCTGCCGGGGCGGCACGTCGACATCGTGTTTTGATTTTAGTTTGCCGCTCGCATGGAGTTAAAGGGTTTGTTTATGTGTGGTTACTTGGAAATCAGCGGTTCGACTTTTTCCCAGATGGCGTCGAAAACCGCCTGGAAACTTTTGCAGTACGTTTCCGTCTTGGAAGACTTCTCGGCGCGCTCATCGGCGGCCTTGATTACCGCGATCAAAACATCATTCGCGTTGGTTTGCGGTTTGTCCATAGAATCACCTCCTTCTCTCCATATATCCAGCGAGCGGCAAACCTTTAACAATATCACCAAAACGAAGTAAATTCAATCAAAGAGGGGAAAGATGAATACTTACGCCATTACTTATCGAGGATATACTGGCAGGGAATATACAGAGACTATTGTCGCTGAAACCCCGTCGAAAGCAAAGTACGCGCTGTTTGTAAAAAACGAATACGAATCAGAAGACTTTCCGCTGTTTATAAAAAACGGAATTGTCTCATGTCATCTTATTCATCGCTTTAGAGTTTCTGATTTATTTGGTGATATTGAGCGTTTTAATGAAATGAAGACGCGGCGCGGCATTCATTTTGCCTATATCGGGCAAAGGGTGGAAGTGGACGGGAAATCCGGTGTGATTATCGGGTCGAACAGCGCCGGTAATTTGGATGTTTGCTTTACTGGAACTACTTGTGGATCGAATTGTCACCCGTATTGGCGAGTAAAATATTTTGATGCCAATGGAAACATCATACGCGAATACGGAGATTGATCATGGCTAAAGACATTGCGCTGGTGGTCGGGCCGCAGACGGTCCAGGTACGCGCCGGGGCGCTGGTATGGCTCCAGTGGAACGGCAAGCACAACGGACGCGAAGGCGTCTGCAACGGGATCGGCTGGATCAAGCCCGGCGAAAAGCCCGGAAGCATTCTGTTGATCCACCAGACGTTCCAGTCCGGCGCCGCCCTCGGCGAATACTCCGTCAAGTGGACCATCTACAAGAAACAAATCACCGGCATCAAATTATTGCAGGGGCGGGATACGGTTGAACGTCGACTCCGATCCGCCGCGAATAACTAAGAGGGGAACTATGAGAATTTATGTGGCTTCAAGTTGGCGGAACCAGCATCAGCCTGGTGTAGTCGCAGCACTGCGCGCTGCCGGTCACGAGGTTTATGATTTTCGCAATCCGAGACCAGGCGACAACGGGTTCCATTGGTCTGAAATTGATCCAAACTGGCAAAACTGGACCGTCGCGGAATATCGCGATGCGTTGAAACATCCGCTGGCCGAAGCCGGATTCGCCAGCGATTATGACGCGATGAATTGGGCCGACGCCTTTGTCGGGGTCGCGCCGTTTGGACGTTCGGCATCGATGGAGATGGGATTTGCAAACGGCGCGGGAAAGCTGACGGTCCTCTACATGCCGGAGCCGCTCGGCGATTGGGAGCTCATGGTCAAAATGTTCGATTATATCTGCATCGATTTTTTTGAACTCGGAATCGTGTTGCGGCGCAATGGCGATCCAAAGCGAATACTCAAACAGTATGAGGCAGCCTTAAAAAGACTTGATACTCTGGGGAAGAGATTGTATCCGCCCAGGAAGGTGGATACGAAATGAGCAGTGTGCGGTTATTCGACCATCAAGTCTGGCGCATGCGGGCAAAGTCCTGCCCCATGTCGCTGGTACTGGATTCGGCGGTCCGGCGTTATCGCGCCGGAGAAATTGTAACACGTTCCAGCAAAAAATCAACAAACCGCAAAAATGCGTTACGGTTGGTATCGTGGCGGAACCGCCCCGCCGACCTGTCGGACGCGGATATCCGGGCGATCCTTGACGCGCATTTTGCTCATCCGGTCGACTACAGTGCTGAAATCAAAAAGCTCGATCACGAAATTGAAGCGGGGTTTAAATCAGCCCAGGAAACAACATGAACCATTTATTGCAAACAGTTTGCCGTATTATTATCCGGCTGGCCGGATATAATCCCCGGATGAACCCGGA
>CALABZ010000281.1 GCA_937888615.1 uncultured Lentisphaeria bacterium
GTGGTGTGAGAGGACGAGGAAATTGAACATCACTCAATTTCCTCTCCTACTCGATTGCTCTGAAAAAACATGATGGATGTTTTGATATATGTTTTGAGCTTGAATGAGTTAATTTATTGAATGAAAGATAAAAAATGATTCTGGCGGGTATTGCAAAAAATTGACCCATCCGTTATAATAACTGTATAATTTAAGCAAAGGAACAATACAGCATGGCCGGACGAAATTCAATTTTGCGCCGCAAATACACACGGAACGAGATCGTGTCGGATCTGGAGACGTATCTCCGTGAACAGGAATTGCCGGCCGATACGCTGATCGCTTCGGCCAGCCGCCTGGCGCAGCGTTACAACGTGTCGGTGGCTACGATCAATCGCGCACTGGATTCGCTGGTCGAACGCAAAGTTCTGTATCGGGTACAGGGCAGCGGCACATTCACCGCGCGTCCCTCTACCATTTGGAAACGGCTGCGTCTGGGAATTATCTTGCAGGCACGGGGTGATGACAAGAGCGATTTGTATGGAAAGGTGGCATTCGGTAATCTGAATACCATGTTCCAGCAGAATTGCCAGAAAGGTGGACATGATTGTTCGTTTTATTTCCACCCCTGTCCTTTTCCGATAGAGCAGTTGGAGCATCTCCGTTTGTATGAGTTTGACGCACTTATTGTTACGGAAGGGCATGCCACTCCGGAGAATTCAGAATTATTCAAGAAATTGGGGATTCCGATAATTACGTGTCTTGGAGATTCGATTTCGCGGACTGATTTTCATCAGGTCATATTCGATTTCAAACCGGGATTCTGCAAATTGCTGGTGCATTTGAGAGATATGGGGTATCAGTCTTTTCTTATCGCCAGTAACGAATCCGGGAGAACGGAAGCCGTTCTTCGGGCGGCTGATGAGCTGGGAATATCTCGTGAGGCATTTGAACATAAATCATGTCGGCGGCGATATAGAGCCGAATATTGGCATACAGTTGGGAGCGCTTATGAGATAGCGGAATATTATCTTGAAAAGTGCTTATCCGCATCGGCGATTATTTCTACCAGTGACTATATTTCCCGGGGGATTATTGATTATTTAAGCGAAAAAGGGCTTGAACCCGGGCGCGATTATGCGATTGGATCTTATGATAATTTTGAGAAGCATGGGATAATGATTCATGGGAGCCGACCGGTTCTCACATCCATTACTCATCCGATGGAAAAAATGGCTGTTGAAGCCGGAAAATTGGCTGTTTCCGAAGCGCTTGCCCCAAGCGGAGTTCGGCATGTCGTTGAAGTTCCCGCGCATGAATTGATGATTCGGGCATCAACTCGTTTAAAAATAAATACCAAAAGAGGTGTAAAATGAACTCAAAAAAAAGATGTCGTCCTATTTTTTTCACACTTATTGAATTGCTGGTTGTGATTGCGATCATCGCCATCCTGGCGGCAATGCTGCTGCCCGCGTTGAACAGCGCACGGGAACGGGCGAAGTCCGTCAAATGCCTTGGCAATATCAAGGATTTGACATTGTCCACCCTCTCGTACGCGGATGATTACAAGGGACGGATCATATCATCGGTGAACGCCGACGCCGACTATGGCGCCCGGGTGTGGAGCGTGGTATTGATCAACAATAAATATATTCCGAAAAACAACAACCTGCTGTACTGCCCGAGCATGAATATTCCGGCAGGTTTCAACCGTTACTACACCTACGGGATGCGTTCGAATAACGAACCCGGGCTGGTGGATTTGCGTTCCTACAAATATCCGGCCAGGGTGATCCTGCTTGGCGATTCCGCCAAAAGCGGTGATGGAACAAGAATTTGGCGTTTGTGGCAGAACAGCGGTACAGCCGGGCAACCTTATCTGATTCACGGCGATCGGGCCAGTGCCAGTGCGATCGACGGGCATGCCGGGACTTTTGATATCTATTCATTCCGGGACGGTACGATGAGATGGCATGACACCGCCAATTTCGCGCAAGTTGTTTCAAGTCATAACGTATTGACGAATATCTGATTATGAAAAAAATTCTGCTGATATTGGCGGCTTCGGCCGGGGCTGTCTTGGGCGGCTGTAAAACTTCCGGCAAACCGGAAGCCGCGCGGGTGAAGTTCAAGGAGTTTCCGATTGGGGTTTATTCCGCCGTCGTCTGCGATTCGGACATGAAAGCGATCCGGGACGCGGGATTCAATATGGTGCATACCTACAGTTCTTCCGACAAAGATTATGATACGCTGCTGGAATCAGCCCGCCGCAACGGGCTGAAAGTGATGTTCAATCTCGATCGCAAGCTGGTGACCGGCCTGGACGGCGTCGAAAAAATGCGTGTGACGGTTCGCAAATACAAGGAGCATCCGGCGCTTGGGTTCTGGTATCTGTACGACGAACCGGCGGGGAAGATTACCCCCGATGTATTGCGTCCGTTCTATAAGATGCTGAAGGAGGAAACGCCCGATATTCCGGTGGCGCTGGTGAACTGCTGGGATGAAACCTGGGATCGGTATTCGGACGTGCTCGATATCCAGATGGTGGATTTGTACCCGGTTCGCGATCAGAAATTTCCCGAGGCCCCGATCCAGCAGTTCACCACGCTGGTGAAAGAGGCGGTGGCGCTGGGCAAGCCGGTAATGGCGGTGCCGCAGTTGATGAGCTGGAAAAGTTTTTCCCACCAGTTGAAAGGATATCAGGCCGAGTTGTTTCGTTATCCGAATGTGGCGGAATTGCGTTATATGATGTTCGGTTCGATGACCTACGGGGTGTGCGGATTTTTCGGCTATTCGTACCATCACGCCATGCGGACCGGCGGGGATTCCGGCTGGTGGAGCAGGGATTGCGGCAAAGTTTTTATGGAAGTCCGGGATTTCGCCGCCGCGGTCAAGGAGCCTTCTGAACCGGTGATTTTCCGGCGGGCGGGGGATTCAAATCAGCGCGCGGCCTACTGGCCGGGCAAGGATGGCGGTTTTCTGGTTCTGGTGAATGCCTGGCCGCTTGAAAACCCACGTCCGGGATGCTGGCTGGAAGGTTATTTCGACAAAGACTACGAGCTGATTCCATGGGGCAACACCCGCAAGGTGACGGCTTCGATTATCAATAACAGAATCAAAATCGACGGCAAAGCACAGCCGTGGGAAGTTTTTATCTGGAAAATGAAAGAAAAGGAAAGGAAATAACCATGAAATTAAAAGATATCCTGATGGTCGCCATTACGGCG
>CALABZ010000282.1 GCA_937888615.1 uncultured Lentisphaeria bacterium
GGCGTTTCAGTTGGACGATGAAACATCCGATTCCGTTTATTTGGGAGCTTGCAAAAATCGGAGAGAAGTGATATAATGTTCAAGGATCTATACACTTATTCTTAAAAAAATCGGTCCAAGCTCGGGGGGAAGCGCAGCGTATTCCCGATTCCAGCACCAATTCCGGTTGTAGATCAGTTCGAAATACAGACTCGCAGACCAGCCGTAGTTGTGAAACCTTGAGGGGGGCATAAATTCATTTTGCCGCCTTTCCGCCACGGTGGGATGTTCCATCAGCCGGAGATTTTTCGTTCCCGTTGCATACAATATCCTTGCGAGGGTATGATATTCAGCAGCAATTGCAGCGTTGCATAAATTTTACAGCACGGAAATGGATAATTGCAACACTAAATGAGCAGTATTGCGACTAAACAGGAAAAATCCATAAATCGACAGAGCGGCCATTGAATTTTCAGTGGCGGGCCGTATATTATCATTGTTAAGTAATTTAACAAAGATAAAAATATGAGGTGAATAATGAAAATTCCGGGTTTTATCGATCTGCAGGTCAACGGCTACATCAACGTTGATTACTCCGACACCACCCTGACCGAAAAAGACTTTATCCGTTCCGCCAGGGCCCTCCACGAAAACGGCACCGCCGGTTTCCTCCCCACCGTCGTCACCAGTTATGAGGAAATCTACCGCCGCAATCTCCCGATGCTCGCCAAGGCCATGAAAGACCCGGATCTCGAAGGCTGCGTCCTTGGTCTTCACCTCGAAGGACCGTTCATTTCATCCCAGCCGGGCGCGGTCGGCGCACACAATCCCGCCGCCGTCACCAAGCCTGACTGCGACTATCTGAAGCGTCTGCATGATTGGAGCGACGGACAAATCAAAATTCTGACCATCGCCGCCGAAGCCGAAGGCGCGGAGAAACTGATTGAATGCGCCAACAGCCTCGGAATCGTGGTTTCGCTGGGACATCATCTGGCCACGCCCGCCGACATCGAAAAATGCGCGGCGGCCGGCGCCAAACTTCTGACCCACCTCGGCAACGGCTGTCCGAACATGATTCACCGCCACAACAACCCGATATGGGCCGGACTGGCCGACGACCAGCTCACCGCCATGATTATTACCGACGGCCATCACCTGCCCGCGTCATTGATCAAGACCATCATCCGCGCCAAAGGGCTCGACAAGGTGATCGTGACCAGCGACGCGTCCCCGATTGCCGGTATGCCTCCCGGCCGCTACAGCACTTTGGGTAATAACGCCATCCTGGAACCGAACGGGCTGCTTCATAATCCGGAAAAACAGTGTCTGGTCGGCTCCTCCGCCACCATTCTTGTCTGCGCAAATTATCTTGCGTCGCTTGATTTTCTCGCTCCCGATGATATAGTTAAGCTTGCTTTCAGCAATCCGTTGAAGATGATCGGCGTGCCGGAAAGCTCGATTAATTGTAAGACCCAGTATGAATGGAACCCGGAGGCCAAACAGTTCGTCCGGGCATGACAGGAGAAGAACATGGAAAATCTGCATCAGCAAATCCGCGACAAACTTGATGATCTCCGCAGTTACCTGCAGGCGGATGGCGGCGACCTCGAAATCGTTGATATTCAAGGCAAAACCGTCTATCTAAAACTGAAAGGCGCCTGCGGCGGCTGTCCCCATGCCACCATGACCATCAAGAGCGGGCTCGAACGTATCCTGAACGAGGAAATCGACCCCGAAATCACGATCGAACGGGTTGTCTGACGATGAATTCGGACTATTCCGTCCGCGGGACATTCCAGAATCTGAAGGTGCGGTTTTCGCTGGCGGACACTACTTCGCTGTGCGCGGACGGCATTCGAATTTTTGACGCGGACCCGGTGGCGGCGGAAATATTTTCCGCCGCGCTGACCACCGCCGCATTGCTGGCCCCACTGCTCGAAGGTGCTGAAAAATATTCATGCCAATGGGAATATCCCGGACTATTGGGGAAATTACTGGTGGATGTCAATGCCCGCGCCGACGTGCGCGGGATTCTCAACGCCCCCCATTTGGTCAGCGAAAGCCTGAAAGCAGACGACATTTTCGGCCACAATGACGGCCTGATGAAGGTACTCAAGTTCGACAACGGCAGTATCATCAACTCCGGAAGTACCAAGGCCCCGCTGGCGGACATCGCCGCGGACGCCGGATTTTTCTTCTCCACCAGTGACCAGATCGAAACCGAATTCGCCTGCGCGGTTCGCTTCAATCCCGATCCGGCCAATCCGGTTCGCCGGGCCGCCGGATTAATGCTTCAGGCCATGCCCGATTGCGACCTGACGGCTTTCGACCCCGTCCGGGAACAGATCAAACAAAAGGGATTCCGCGAAATCCTGCTTGAAGACCTGGCACCGAAGCAGAAACTGGTCAAAATCGCCGCCGCCTTATCGCTGGCGGAGCCGGAGTTCAGCTATGGGCCGGCACCCGGCTTCCGTTGCAGTTGCAGTCACGGCAAGCTGCTGGGCTCCATGAAATTGCTCCCGGCGGGAGATCTGGCCGAGATTTTCTCCGAAAAGGAAACAGTTAAGGTCAAATGCGAATTCTGCCGCAGCGAATATGTGTTCGATAAAAGCGAATTCATCAAAAATGGCTGAACATTCCTCCTGCGAAATCACCATTGACCTCCACGGCCTGACCGTGGACGAGGCTTTGCGCCGACTCCAGGGGCCTTTGTACAGCAATCGCTTCCGCAGTATCAGAGTCGTCCATGGGCGCGGTTCCGGCGCTCTGAAAAACGCGGTCCGCGCCGCCCTGCGCGACTGCCCCCTGGTCCGGCAGGTCATCTACGGCGAAGACCTGAATATCCCCGGCCGCGACGGCGTCACCCTGGTTTATAAATAAAACGCAGGGGTCGGGCTCAAAACGCGAAGGTTGGGCAGAATTAATTGTCAAACGGAATTGAATTCCCTTTCGGATGGTATTATCTTATGCATAACCAAGCGAAGGGGATTTTTTATGAGCGATATTCTGTACTGCTGCAAGATCGATGACAATACCGGCAATACCGACCTGGCCGACGAACTGTTGACCGCCCTCGGTTATGATTTCAGCACCTGGGAAGACCGGGAAGCCCACAATACCTACCATACGCTCTACTTCGATACTCCCGAGGACGCCGATTCGGCACGGACCGAGATCGGGAAAATCCGTTCGTTCTGGGAAGAATGCGGCTGGTATCCCGGCGCGGTGGAGTGTTTTGAGATCAAGCGTGAAGACTGGGCCGAGGTCTGGAAGAAATTCTTCCACATCCAGCATGTGACCGACCGTCTGGTCATCCGTCCGAGCTGGCTTGAGTACGCTCCGAAACCCGGTCAAGTGATCGTAGACCTCGATCCCGGCATGAGTTTCGGCACCGGACAGCACGCCACCACCTCGTTCTGTCTGCGCATGATCGACCGCATGGCCGGACAACCCGGCATGAAATCGTTCCTCGACGCCGGCAGCGGCTCCGGCATACTTTCAATCGCCGCCAAAAAACTCGGTTACAATCCCGTACAGGCCTTCGACAACGACCCGGAAGCCACCCGCGTCGCCATCGAAAACGCCGAAAACAACGGATTCACCCGCGATGATATCGAATTCCAGACCGCCGACCTGACCCAATTCGACCGCCACGCCGGAAGTTACGATCTGGTGGCGGCCAACATCCTCGGACGGGTACTGCTGGCGCACCGCGAATTGATCACCGGCTGGGTCCGCCCCGGCGGATACCTGGTCCTGGCGGGCATTCTGCATGAGGAATTTCCGGAACTCCAGGCGGGCTTCGAAGAACTCGGACTGACCCTCGAATATTGCCAAAGTGAAAAAGAGTGGACCGGAGGTTTCTTCCATAAGGCAGAGTAAACAATGGTGAATCCGGTATGATTGACCTGGAGTTTGAAAATCGCTGCGGAGATGAATTCCGCGACTCAGGGGACTACGCCGAAGCGGTCAGATGTTATCGGCGTGCGGCCTCCGCCGATTGTCCCCATGCCATATTCAAGCTCGGACAAATGTATTATCAGGGACTCGGTGTGGCGCGCGATTACCGCCTGGCGGCGGTTCTCTTCCTGCGGGCCGCCGAGGAAAATATCGCCGAAGCCCGGGGCAGTCTCGCCGCACTTTTCCGTTACGGGCGCTATGTGCCGCTTGACCACAGTCTCTCGCAGGCGTGGCTCGACGCCGGGAAATCGTTTTCGAACCTGATGTCGGTGCTGAACCGCACCCTCCAGTTCATCGAACCGGAAATGATTAATGAAGCGCTTCGGGAGGGCGAACCGCCCTCCCCCAAGGCTCCGTCCCCGCCTGAACCCGAACCTTACATCGCCCCCGAACTACAAGAACAGGGATACGCGGCGGGAACTCATGGGCGTTCATCCCGAATCCGACGAAATATCCTCGACCTCTTCTCCCCTTCCGAGGCCATCAATATGTTGGAAAATATGATTGGCATGAATGAAAACTCCGCCATACTGGCCGACCTGACGGCGGATTTGCATTTTCTGCGCAAGCAACAGGAGAAAAAAACACCATGAGAAAATTGCTGTTGACATGGATTACAGTCGTGCTGACGCTGCCCATATATTGCGCCGATGTTCCGATGCCATCCCCAGCCGGGCTTGAGGCCGGACAACTGAAACTCAGTGCCGCGGAACTGAAAACCGCCCTACCCCTGTTGGAAGCCCGGGTCACCCAGGGACGCTACCTTGAGCGCAACGGCATGATCAACGCACGGACGCTGGACAAACTGAAACGCGATTACGAACTGACACAGGCCGCCGCGCCGTCCGTCGAAATCCCGTCGAACCGAATTTATCAGTCCGGCGTCCCGGTTTATCGCCAATCGGATGCGGCGCTGTTCGTACTGGAACGGGAAAAATTACTGGAACTGCGCAAGCAGGCGAAAAGCAGGGCGGCAAAAAGTGAACAGGGCTACCGGCTCGGCTCCATCCCGCTCTTGACCAAACTGTTGGACGAAGCGGAATTCACCAAGCTCGACCGGATTTGCAAAGCGTTGAACACATCTGATTCCAAGCTTAATGACACGCTTTTGCCGTTGCCGTTTTTCCTGCAGAGTACCGCCGCGTTGAGCAAGCTCAATCCGCAGGAACTTGATCTGCTGATCCGAATCGCGCGCGAACAATTCAAGCTCGACAAAACAAAATACGAAGCGAATTCACCATTCGTCATGGAAGCGGAAGCGAATCTCGAACGGCTCGAAAGCGCCAGGAACGCGGCAAAACGCGAATAACCGTTACCCGTTCAGGGTTTCGGCCAAACGGTGTTCGGCGTCGGCGGCGCGGGTATCGTTGAGCAGAGTTTCGAAGTTGCCCTCCATCAGCCCCGGCAAGTCGAAAAACGAAATATTGTAACGGTGGTCCGTCACCCGGTTCTGCGGAAAATTATAGGTACGGATACGCTCACTGCGGTCGCCGGTGCCGACCTGGGCGCGCTTGTCAGCCGCCTGTCGGGCCTGTTCCTCCTGCTGGAGTTTCTCCAACAACCGTGCGCGAAGAATGCGCATGGCGATTTCCTTGTTGCGGTGCTGAGATTTTTCCTGCTGGCTGGCGACGGAAAAACCGGAGGGAATATGGGTAACACGCACAGCCGAGTCGGTGGTGTTCACGCACTGGCCGCCGGGACCGGACGAACGAAACACGTCGAAACGCAGGTCTTCCGGCTTGATCTCCAGTTCAACATCCTCGGCTTCCGCCAGCACCGCCACGGTGACGGTGGAAGTATGGATGCGGCCGCCGGATTCGGTGGCGGGAACCCGCTGGACCCGATGGACGCCGGATTCGAAACGCATCAACGAATAAACATCGTCGCCGTCAAGCGAAAAAGTGGCATTTTTCAAGCCGCCCAATTCACTCATTGCGAGGTCAAGGGTCTCTACTTTCCAGCCTTTGCCGTCGGCAAACTTCAGGTAGGCACGATAGAGTTCACCAGCAAAAAGAGCGGCTTCCTCGCCGCCCGCCGCCGGATGGATTTCGATAATGACATTGCGCGATTCGTTGGGGTCCGGGGGCAGCAACGCCAGCTTGATATGGGCGACAAGCGTGTTGATTTCGTTTTCCAGCGTTTCGATATCGGCCTCAATCATCCCTTTCAGCTCGGAATCATGTTCCACTTTCAGCATTTCGCGGTTGTCGGCAAGTTCTTTGCCGGCCTGGAGGAATCGTTCGTAAGACTTGAAAAGATTCGTCAGTTTCTGATGTTCACGCGAGACTTGGCGGCATTCCGCGCTGCGGCTGTAGATTTGAGGATCATTCAGCTTTTCCTCAAGCTTAGCGGCGCGGACGCGCAACTTCTCAATATAATTGTCGATATCGGGCAGGTTCATAAATGGAATTTTTCCGGGCACAAAAAAACCTGCATGCTCGCGCAGGCAGGTTTTGAGGCCGACAGTTATTTACTGCTGTTGCCGACGTTGCCGTAACGCTGACGGAAACGTTCAACACGACCGGCAGTATCGACAAATTTCTGCTTGCCGGTGAAAAACGGATGGCATTTGGCACAAATACCGACGCGGAATTCCGGACGGGTGGACTTGATTTCCCAGACTTCGCCGCAGGCGCAGACCACTTTGGCTTCGCCGTACTTCGGATGTACATCTTTTTTCATTTTTACCAAACCTTTTATTGTTATTTTATTTGACTGCAATTATATTAGCAAAATAAAATATACACGAAGTGACTTTTTTTTCAAGTAAAAAACATGAAGTTTTCAACATTTTTCAGGAGGAAATAATTTATGAGTCAGGACCGACCGTTATGGGCGCCATGGCGCATCTCGTTTATCCGGGGCGAAAAGGAAAAACGCTGTTTCATGTGCGGTCAGCAGTCTCCCGAGGAAACCACTCCGGAAGAAGAGCTGATCGTCCACCGCGGCAAACACGCATTTGTCCTCCTGAACCGTTTCCCCTACAATTCCGGGCACCTGCTGGCGGCACCATACCGGCACATCGGAGATATCTCCGAACTAACCGCCGACGAACGACTTGAACTCATGGACCTGTGCGTCAAATCCAAGGAAGTGTTGGACAAAGTCATGCATCCGGCAGGCTATAACGTCGGGTTCAATCTCGGACTCGCCGCCGGAGCCGGAGTGGCGGATCACATCCATCTGCATGTCGTGCCGCGCTGGAACGGCGACTGCAATTTCATGCCGGTAATCGGCGATGTCCGGGTCGTACCCGAAGCCTTGGCCGACACCGCCGCCATGATCCGCAAAGCCTGGAACTAAAAAAGCGGGGAAAAATCAATTCCCGGATTTAAAAATCGGTTTTTTATGTTACATTAATAGAATGAATGGAAACAGCTCAAAATTTCGTCACTATATTGAACAGCTCGGAGACTGCTGCCTGGACTACCGTGCCGACATGCACGGGATGGTGGAATTCCTGGGCGATGTCGCCATTGTTTCCTGGAAGGCCCTCCGCCACAAGTACAAGCTCCGCTGGAACGACACGTTGTATTACATGGACCTCTGCGGCGCACAAGCCCTGTCGATCGTTACCCTGATCTGTATGTTGATGGGATTGATCATGGGATTTCAGGGCGCCGTAATCTTGAAAACCTATGGGGCCGAGTTATTTATCGTGGACATGGTCGGCTTCGTGATTCTCAAAGAAATGGGACCGCTGATGGTGGCGATGATCGCCACCGGGCGCGCCGGATCGGCGTTTGCCGCCGAAATCGGCACCATGAAGGTGGATGAGGAAATCAGCGCGCTGGAGACCATGGGCATAGAACCGGTCCGGGTGTTGGTATTGCCAAAGTTGGCGGCGATGCTCATTACGATACCGATCCTGACGGTTTTCGGCGATTTCTGCGGCATCCTCGGGGGATTTATCGTCGGCTCCGGGCTGATGGACATCCCGCCGGTGGCGTATTATTCGCGCACGGTCGAGGTGCTGAAGGTGTCGACATTTGCAATCGGGCTGGTGAAAAGCCTGGTGTTTGCATTCATTATTACGCTGGTCGGGTGTGTCCGCGGTTTTCAATCCGGCACCGATGCGCAAGGGGTGGGACGGGCGACCACGTCGTCGGTCGTAACCTCGATTTTTCTGATCGTGATCGCAGACGCGATTATGACCATATTGTGTTATTTACTGGGATATTGAAGTATGGAAGCTGTTATTGAAGTTAAGGATCTGGCCATCGGCTATGGCGACAAAATCGTCCAGCAGGATTTGTCGTTCGATGTCAAGCCGGCGGAAATTTTCGGAATTCTCGGCGGTTCCGGTTGCGGCAAAAGTACGCTGCTCAAGCATATGATCGGCCTTTACACACCGTTTTCCGGTGATGTCCGCATTTTCGGCGAGAGTATCGTCCAGGCGGAGGAGGAGGCCAAGCGCGCCATCATGCGGAAGTTCGGCGTCACGTATCAAGGCGGGGCATTGTTCGGCTCCATGACGGTGGGGGAAAATATCGCCCTCCCGCTTCAGGAGTACACCAGCAAATCTCCCGCCGAAATCCGTGAAGTCATCGATGAAAAACTCCACCTGGTAGATCTTGACGGTGCCGCTAATTTGATGCCCTCCGAACTGAGCGGCGGCATGCGCAAGCGCGCGGGACTGGCCCGGGCAATGGCACTGGACCCGACGCTGCTGTTCTTCGACGAGCCCTCTGCGGGACTGGACCCGATCACGTCGGCCGAGCTCGACCGGCTGATCCTGAGCCTGCGGGACCGGCTGGGAACGACTATTGTCATTGTCAGCCACGAACTCGACAGTATTTTCGCGGTCACCGACCGGGTAATCATGCTGGACAAAGAAACCCGTTCGATGGTGGCCGAAGGCTCGGCAACCGAATTGCGGGATCACTCAAAAAATCCCTGGGTCCACGAATTTCTGACCCGGGCCGGATTGAAATGTGTAGAATAGGGAGCAAAATATGGCTGTTGTTAATAAATTCAGACTCGGATTATTTGTACTGAGCGGCGTCCTCCTGCTGGTCGTATGCATCGCTCTGCTCGGGCTTCGCGACACCTTTGTCAAAAAAGCCAAACTGGTTTCCTATATGAATGACTCGGTCCAGGGACTCAACAAAGGGGCCGCGGTCAAATACAAGGGAGTCCCCGTCGGTACAGTCACGGACCTGACCATCCAGATCGAAGATAAACTGATCCGCGTCGATATGTCCGTCGAAATCGGTTCTTTTGCCAACAGGAAACAACGCAATCTGGACACCGTCGCCAGCTTCTACCGGTTTCTCGACAAAGAAGTCAAATCAGGGCTCCGCTGTACCGTCGAATACTCCGGTATCACCGGAATGCGCTACATCGAAATGAATTATATCGGCAATAATTCGCCCAGTTTCCGACCGGAAGAAATGGAACGCGGCGTTTTCTACCTGCCATCCGCCTCCTCCAGAATCGCCGACATTGTCAAACTGGTAACCGTATCGCTGGAAAAAATCAGCAAAGTCAACTTCGATGGAATTTCCATGAAAATCGAGGAAAGTCTCGGTGCAATGAAAAATCTGCTGAACGACCCCAAACTGCGCAGCAGCATTGAAAAGCTCGAAAAACTCGGTTCCACCCTCGATAAAACCACCTCGGAAGTGTCCAAAGTCCTGACGGAAGAGAAAATTCAAGGCTTGATCAATAACTTGAATGAAACCATTCGTACCATCGATGAACTCGGCAAAATGTCCAAAACCATTCTGAATGGGTCAAAAGTCCCCGAAACAACCGGCGCCATCCGCGTGGCATCCACTTCGATCATGAGCCTGGAAGAAGACCTGAAAATCACCCTCCAGAAACTCAACGGCGCCATCGACGCCATTACTCAACTGGCAAATTCCCTTGAGGAAGACCCGAGCTCTGTCCTGCGAGGTAAACAAAAACATCCTATCTTCAAAAATAAATAATGGAGGCAAAATGAAAAAAAATCTGCTCATCGCTCAATCCGGCGGGCCGTCCCCCGTCATAAACAGCTCACTTCGCGGGGTGATTGAAGCCGCCAGGGCGTTCCCGGACAAGATCGGGACCGTCTACGCCGGCTGGCACGGCATTGAAGGCGTTCTGAAAGAAGAACTCCTCGATCTCTCCTGCCAGTGCGAAGATGAAGTCTCCCTGCTCCGCAATACCCCCGCCGCCGGCGCCATCGGCACCTGCCGTTATAAGGTCAAATCCCATCAGCAGGAAGATTTCGAACGGATCATCGAAGTCATCAAAGCCCATAACATCGGCTATTTCCTCTACAACGGCGGCAACGACTCCATGGATACCGCCAACAAAGTCGCCAAGCTCGCCCGGGAACGCGGCCTTGATTGCATCGGCATCGGCGTACCCAAGACCATCGACAATGACGTCGGCGACGCCGAATTCAAACTGATCGACCACACCCCCGGCTACGGCTCCGTCGCCCGCTATTGGTCCAATATCGTCCAGAACGCCGAAGAAGAAAACCGCGGCTCCAGCCCGGCGGACCCCGTACTGGTCCTTCAGGCCATGGGACGCAAAATCGGCTTCATCCCCGCCGCCGCCCGCCTGGCCGACCCGAAACGCGAAACCCCGCTGCTGATTTTCCTGTATGAAGCCGGACTCACTATGGAACAAATCGCCGACAAGATCAACGCCACGGTCAAGGAACACGGACGCGCGGTTGTCGTGGTCAGCGAAGGCTGTGACGTCGGCGACCTCGGTTTCACCAAGGACAGTTTCGGCCATGCCCAGTTCGGCGCCAGCGAAACCACCGTCCAGCAGGCTCTGGTCAACTACCTGAACAAGCACGGCATCAAGGCCCGTGGCAGCGCCCGCGGCCAGACTTTCGGCACCGACCAGCGCGCCACCGCCATCTACGCTTCGACTGTGGACCTCGACGAAGCCTACCGTTGCGGACAGAAAGCGGTCCTGCTGGCCGTCGAAGGCCAGGGCGGTTATATGTCCACGCTGCTCCGCGAACCGGGCATGATCTATCAGGTGCGTTATGACAAGGCCCCGCTGGAACTGGTGGCCAACTCCGAACGCTTCTTCCCGAAAAACTGGCTTTCCGCCGACGGTTCCGACGTCACCGATGAATTCCTCGACTACGTCCGCCCGCTGGTCGGCGAAGACTGGCCGAGCGTCCCGATGATCAACGGACGCCAGCGCTTCACCCAGTTCAAACCGGTATTCGCGGAAAAGAAACTTCCGGCCTACGAGCTCGAAGCTTTCCGCAAAAAATAAGAGATTTCAACATCTCCGAAAAAAACGGCCGGACAATTCGTTCCGGCCGTTTTTTATTTCTACTTGATCAGGACTGATAATTACAATTGAGCCACGGAAGTAATGTCATCCCAGTTCTTGAACACCGTGGTAAAATAGGTAAGCCGCCCGAAATCGTATTTCAGCAGTTTCTCGGCATGAAGATCCATGAACAATACCGCCACGCCGTCGTGCCGGTTGAAGTCATTCGGTTCACAATTCTGGGTGTAATTGTCATGGTCGCTGTCCGTGGGGGCAAACACCAGATTGTCACGGCCGGTTTCTTCAACCAGGATAATACTGGACGCCCCGGTTTTGGCGCGGTCCAGAACCGGCTGCCGCCATGAACCGTAATTATTGTTCCTCAAATAAACTTCCCGGCAATTCAGGGAATAAGAGAACTCCCGGTCCACATCCCTGCTGCAATGGAAAATATTCTTTTTTGCGCCGCAAACAATTCGCAAGCTGTTCGTCCAGCCGTAAAGACCGCCGGACACGTCCTCTTCCCATTTCGGCGCAATGGCCGCCATCGGCAGACATCCGCTCGAATCATCCGCATACTGCGCTATGAACAACCCGATTTGCTTATTGTTGCTCAGGCAATTCGCCGCCGCCGCCGCATTGCGTGCCTTGTTGAGCGCAGGCAGCATGAGCCCGGCCAGAATCGCAATAATGGCAATCACAACGAGCAATTCCACGAGGGTAAAATTCTTTTTCATTTCATAACTCCTTTTCTTGTTGATTTTACCCCTTGTTATAATGTTTATTATAATTCCAATCCCGAAAACTTCAAGCGCAGTCAGAGAAATATATTACAAAAATATAATCTTCAACCATTCAGTCATGGAAATGCAGAGTGAGTCGTAGAAGAGAAAAGGGATTTCGCCCGATGGGCGACCAGCGTTCCGCCGCTGGATCGTGTGCGGCAATGTGCCGCCGCAAAGTTATTTTGTCCGGGGAGAAACCCGGACAGATCCGGGTTTTTCCCTGCGACCCTGTTTCCCGATCTTTGCTGATGGGGCAACGTCACGACCTGTGGAGCTTCTTGGAGGAGGGGATGCAAGGGGGGAACCTTGAAGCGTCAAGGTTTCCCCTGCGAAATAATACAGTCCATCCGCGGCGGGCCGTACCCGCACGGGGTCCAGCGGCGGAACGCTGGTCGCCCATCGGGCGAAATCCCCCTGCACCCCTGCGTATTTCCCCTATTTCGCAACCGGTCAAATCCCGATCAATCGTCTTCTTTGCCCTTATCCATCGGATAGAGGGAGTTACGATAGATTTCGGCAACCGCTTCGCAACTGCTGGTAGTCGGGGCCAAGCCGATCAGGGACTCGAGAGATGGGGTATTGAAAGCGAGACTGACCAGATTGTCGATATCGCTTTCCTGATAACCGTCGTCGTGAAGTTTTTCGGGAGCGCCCATTTTCTTGAGCCATCTTTCCACGCGAACAGCGAATTTATGGGCTTCTTCCGGTTCACCTTTAAACCCGGGAATGGCCGATTCAAAGATATAGACCAGAACTTTGCCGGATACCGGATAAATATTCTGCAGCACAGCCGGCAACAACATAGCCAGCCCGAGGCCGTGGCTCAATTCGGGTTTCAGTGCGCTCAGCGGATGTTCCAGCGCATGGGTATAGTGCAGCAGGGAATTGTCGAAAGCGACGCCGCCGAGCATAGCCGCATACATCAGGAAATAACGCGCTTCAAGATTCTTCGGGTCTTCCATGACTTTCGGCAGATACTCATTAACCGCGTCGATCGTCTGGCGGGCCAGGGTGATTGACAACGGGTTGGCTATCCGCGAAGTAGCGGCTTCCACCACGTGATTGACGGCGTCGATGCTGACATAGCAGGTCTGCCGGAAAGAAAGGCCGGTAGCCAGGGCCGGATCGTCGATTGAATAAAGCGGATAAATACAATCGCAGGCGATGGCTGGCTTGTAATTGGTTTCCGGAATGGTGACGACTGCGAAACGGTTCACTTCGGAACCGGTCCCGTGAGTCAGGTTGATGGCGACAAACGGCAGGGCCTCGGTGGGTTCAAACTTAAAAGTATAAAGATCGCGGGCGTTGTATTGCGAGTTTTTCAGCAGGATCGCGGCGCTTTTGCCGGCGTCGAGCGGACTGCCGCCGCCGATTCCGATGACCGCCCCGGCCTTGTTCTGACGACCGAGCGCGACGGCTTCATCGACTTGATCGGCGGTCGGATTGGGAGTTACCTGATCGTAGATCTCGTACCCCATGCCGTGCTTTTTCATGGCGGCGGCCACATAATCCCAGGCACCGGTCGCTTTATATGCGTTGTGTCCGGTTACGACCAGAACGTTGCCAATGCCGCGTTCCTTGAGTTTTTCGATGATAAAATCGATCTTAGCGATTGCTCCGACTCCGAAAAACACGGTATTGCGGACCCGGATTTCTCGAACTGCATTAATGTCGATGTACTTTTTCCACATAAAGCGACTCCTCTGTTCTGGAACTTCCAAAGCTATGGAAAGTTAGCACTCCATGCGAAAAAGTCAAGGAGGAAAAACGTATTACATCAATTTGACCCGCGGCAAATCCTGTACATCGACCAGTCCGACCACCACATTGTCGGGACCAACGGCGACAATGGCATTGATATGCTTCTCTTCCAGAATTTTTAACGCCTCGACCGCCAAAGAATCGGCGGGGACACGGACCGGATTCGGGGTCATAACCTCACCGACGGGGCGCGTCATCACTTCAAGGCTGCGTTCGGCCTGACGGCGGAAATCGCCGTCGGTGAAGATTCCGAGCAACCGCTTCTGCGCATCCACGATAATGGCGGCGCCACTGCGGGAAGCGGTGATTTTCAGCAAAGCGTCTTTAACCGTGGCCTCGGGAGTGACCAGGGCCAGCCGTTCGCCGCTGCGCATAATGTCGCGGATACGGGTGGTGACAGCACGCCCGATGGCACCGCCGGGATGGAGCATTCCATAATTTTCTTTGGTGAAACCGCGCACTTCCAGCAATACCATTGAGAGGGCGTCGCCGAGCGTCAACAACGCCGTCGTGGTTGTCGTGGGGGCGAGATTAAAGGGACAGGCCTCCTGCGGCACCGCCATATTGACAGTCATATCGCTGAATTCGGCCAACCGAGAAGAACTGTTGCCGGTGATGGCGACGATTTCAATGCCGAGCCGTTTGGCGGGGTTCAGGATCACCAGCAACTCCTCCGTTTCGCCGCTATAGCTGAGGGCGATAAGCAAATCGTCCTTCTGCAGCATGCCGAGGTCGCCGTGCAGGGCTTCCACCGGATGCATGAAGACGGCGGGGGAGCCGATACTGGACATGGTGGCGGCGATTTTCTTGCCGATATAACCGCTTTTGCCGATACCGGTAAAAACGATTTTGCCGCCTTTATCGAGTGTCGCGGTACAACGCTTGACCAGTTCGACAAACTCACCGTTCAAATGATCGCGCAATGTTTGAAGTCCGGCGATTTCAATATCGAAAACTTCTTTGGCCCGTTCAATTATCCTGTCCATGCCGCACCTCACAGACGGCACGAGCGCAGGTCGGTCACGATAATGCCGCGGGCGCCGAGCTCGTAAAGTTTGTCCATGATGCAGTTGCTGTCCGCCCGTTTGACCATTGCCTTGACGGCCACCCAGTCCGGGTTGCTCAATGGAGCGATCGTCGGGGCTTCGATGCCGGGAGTGATTTTGCAGGCGGCCTCAAGCTTTTCACGATGAATGTCGTATTCGACCATCGCCCAGGCGCGCGCCACCAGAATGCCTTTCAGGCGGCCCAGCAGGGTTAGAACGGCGGGTTCGGAAGCAACGCTGTCGTTGCGAGCGATCAGGACGGCTTCGGACTTCATCAGTGGTTCGCCGACGACTTTCAACCCGGCTTCTTTCAGTGTGCCCCCGGACTCCACCACATCGGCGATCACGTCGGCCACCCCGAGCTGGACTGAAATCTCCACCGCACCGTCAAGACGGACGATGGAAGCCTCCATGCCACGGCTTTCCAGGTCATTCAACACGACATTGGGGTAGGAAGTGGCGATGCGAAGCCCGTCAAATTTATCGGGGGTCAGGTCGGACGTGTTCGGAACCGCATAGCAGAACGAGGAACGGCCGAAATTCAACGCCATGACCTCGCTGACGTCAGCCCGGCTGTCCTGCACCAGGTCACGCCCGGTGATCCCGAGTTCAATGATTCCATTATCCACATAAACGGCAATATCGCGTGGGCGCAGAAAAACGAATTCGATCTGGTTGTCCGGATCGCTGACCATCAGTTCGCGGCCACTGCGGCTGCATTTGTATCCGGCTTCCTTCAGTAAATCCACTGCGGATTCGGAGAGTTTCCCCTTGTTGGGAACGGCTATTCTCAGCATACTCATAATTATTTATCCTTATAAATACCGGTAAACGTCTTCCAGTTCCAGGTCATTTGCAATCATCATCACCTGAAGGTGATAGAGCAATTGCGAAATTTCCTCGGCCGTTTTTTCGCGGCCCTCGTATTCGGCGGCCATCCAGACTTCGCCCGCCTCTTCAATAATTTTTTTGCCGATGAAATGCTTGCCCTTGTTCAGCTCCTTGACGGTGCCCGACTCGGGGTCGTTGCGTTCGACTTTGGCTTTCAGTTCGGCAAAGAGTTCTTCAAATTTCTTCATTATAAAACAAACCTTTCGTTATCCGGACAATATAGCTCATTATCAGGGATTTTCAACCGGACTAACGCCGTCCGAAACGTTTTTCCAATTCCGTGATCGAAATATTGATGATCGTCGGGCGGCCATGCGGACACGAGAACGGCAATTCGCACTGCGCCATCTGCGCGATCAAACCACGCGCTTCCTCAAGCGTCAGGTAGTCGTGCGCCTTCACCGCCGCCTTGCAGGCGCAACGGGCAATGACGTCAAGTTCATTGCGTCCGGTGGTGGCGTCGTCCATTAATTCAGAGAGCATGTCGCGGATCACGCCGCCGATGTTTTCCTGCCGAATTCCCGGCGGCACCGTGCTGAGCATCACGGTATTGCTGCTGAGCGGGGCGATATCGAATCCGAGCTTCTCAAAAATCGCGCCGTTCTTCGTAATGAATCCGGCTTCGGCACGCGACAGTTCCAACGTGATCGGCAACAATAATTTCTGGGCAGCCCCTCCCCGCCCGGCATCCTTCAGCAAGCGTTCGAAAAGCACCCGTTCATGCGCCGCGTGCTGGTCGATTACCAGCAGTCCATTGTCTGCCGTAGCCAGCAGGTACGAACGGTCGAGAAAGCCAAGGATATTGATTTTGCCGCTGCCCGGCAGGATCGGCTCGCCAAGGGGCGGCTCCTCCGGCACGCCGCTGACGATGATTTCCGGCTTCTCTTCCTCCGGAGTCTCACGACGCGGCGACGGCACGACAGAATACTCATACGCCTCCGGTTCCTCCACCCGGGCGAAATCCATTATCGACTGTTCCCGGGTGGGAATCTCGTAATTCACCTCACTCGACTCCAGCAGTGCATGCAGCGAAATAGCCGGATCAATATTCACGGTCGGGGCCGGCGAACGGCGCAAGGCCTCGCGGATCGCCTCGGCAATAAAAGCGGAGAGTTTATATTCATGGCGAAACCGTACTTCGCGTTTCGCCGGATGCACGTTTACATCCACCTCATAAGGATCGATGGTCAGAAACAAAATCACCGGCGGGAAGCGTCCCACCTCCACCATGCCCCCGTATCCCTCGCGAATACCCCGGTAAAGACCGAACGACTCCACCGCCCGCCCGTTGACGAACGTACGCTGTTCCCGCCGCGAATTCCGGGTAAACCCGTGCATGGCGATAAAACCGTCGATCCGGACTTCGTCATTGACGAACTCCAGCGGCAGCATGGAACTCATAAAGTTTTTGCCGAAAAACGCCGTGATCCGCGACTCCAGCATCGGAGCGCCGGGCGAAGAAAAAATCCGATTCCCGTCGACGGTCAGTTCAAACGCAATCTCCGGATACGGCAGCGACAGCTGATACATCATCTCCTGAATCTGCCGTTCTTCGGTGGAGATGGAACGCATGAACTTGCGACGGGCCGGGGTATTGAAGAAGAGATCCCGCACTTGGATTTCGGTGCCGGGAGCACACCCGACCGGCTTGGCATGAACCGCTTTGCCGCCGTTGACGATGACCTCGGTCCCCTCCCCCGCGTCATGCAGGCGGGTCCGCAGGCTGAAGCGCGACACGGACGCAATACTGGGCAACGCTTCCCCGCGAAAACCGAGGGTACTGATGTGGTCAATGTCATCTTCGTTATGGATTTTGCCGGTGGCGTGAGGTTCCAGACACAGCAGGGCATCGTCGGCATCCATCCCGGAGCCGTTATCGCTGACCGCGATCAATTTCTGCCCCGCCTTTTCGATCATCACACTGATCCGGGTGGCCCCGGCGTCAATGGAATTTTCCACCAGTTCCTTGACCACGGAAGCGGGCCGCTCAATCACTTCCCCGGCGGCAATGCGATTGCTTAACTGTTCGGAAAGAACACGAATCTTACTCACTTAATTCTCACACCTTTCTCTATTCGTTTTTCAAGGACTGCTGTATTTTTTCGAACCCCGGCTCATTGCGGATACTGTCGAAAATAGATTGATCCAGCGACGGCAACAGCTTTTTGCCCATCCGGTTAGCCGCCATCTGGAGATAGTTAATAGCCCGAAGCTTCTGATTGTCCATCACACAAATCCCGGCCATACTGAGCAGGATATCACCGGCTCGCGGCTCCAGGCGCAGGGCTTCCTGAAGACTGTCGAGGGCCTGCCGGTATTTGCCCAACTGCGACTGGGCATAACCCAGGTTGGCGAAAACAATCGGGTCGTTGCGATAAAAACTGGTCTGGCGCTGAAACACCATTTCGGCTTCTTTCGGCCGGTCCGTCATAAACAGCGATTTTCCCAGAATCGACAGCGCCGTATAATTCTGCGGATCGAAAACCAGAATCGTTTTGGCATTGCCGATCGCGGTATCGTAATCTTCTTCAGCCAGGGCGGCGGCGGCATCCAGCGCCAGCCGGTCCAGCGAAAGCCGCTCCGCCGGTCCCGGGCGTTTTTCTCGGCCGGAGAACTGAATCAGCGAACGGCCGATTTCCAGGTTCAACCCGTCGAAATCAGTCTTTTCCGTTTCCTGACTACGATTCGTCTCGCTGCGGATCATTTTGGTATTGGTCAGAAACACCGTCAGCAGGACGATTGTGCTCAGGAAGAGAATCAACGGAATTAATGATTTCATTCAGCGCCTCCTTTTTCATTCAGAAAACAAGCACACCAATGGCCCGGAGAAACCTCGCGGAATACCGGACGGCAATCCCGGCAACGTTCCTGAAACACCCCGTCCCGGACGGCGGCCTCGGCGCAACGGCCCGAAAAACGGCACCCCGCCGGAAAATCGGAGGGCAGCGGCACCATCCCTGGAATCGTCGTCAACCGTCCGGCTTCGTGGTTCAGCCGGGGGACCGCCTCCAGCAAGGCACGGGTGTAGGGATGGCGCGGTTCGGCGATCAATTCCCTCGCGGGAGCGGTTTCAACAATATTTCCGGCGTACATGACGGCCACGCGGTCGGCCATTTCGGCCACGATCCCGAGGTTGTGGGTGACCAGGATAATCGCCATGCCGCGCTCGTCACGGAGTTTTTTCAATAATTCGAGAATTTGCGCCTGAATCGTCACGTCCAGCGCGGTCGTCGGCTCGTCGGCCACCAGCAACGCCGGATTTCCGGCCAGCGCCATCGCGATCATGACCCGCTGCTGCATCCCGCCGCTAAGCTCGTGCGGATAACTGCGCAGGCGCGTTTCCGGGGCGGGAATCCCCACCTGTTTAAGCAACTGCACCGCCTCCGCCCGATAGTCGGAAACATCGTTCCGGTGCAGTTCCAGTGCCTCGATAATCTGGTCGCCCACCCGGAATACCGGGTTCAACGATGCCGAAGGCTCCTGAAAAATATAAGCAATCCCCCCGCCGCGAATCCGGCGCAATTCCCGGTCCGACATCTCCAGCGTACTGCATTCACGCCCGCCGTGGAGGAACACCACCCGACCGGACGCATAACGCGCCACGTCGCGGGGCAGCAGCCGCGCCAGCGACAGACAGCTCACGCTTTTGCCGCAGCCGCTTTCGCCGACCAGAGCCAGAATTTCACCTTGTTTCACCTGAAACGAAACGTCGCTGACCACCGGCGTCCAACGGCCGTCCGCGCGAAATTCCAACGAAAGGTTGTTCACTTCCAAGAGCGCCATGATTCTCCTTGATCTTATTCAACCAATATACTGTGAATCGGTTATTTTTCAATCCCGGTTTTCATTTTCCGGTAGGGTTGCTGTCCGAACAACGGCAATTCATTCTTCAGGAAGAACATGCCGCCGCGCCGCAGCCGTCCGCCGCCCTGCAGCACGTCCAGCATTGCCCGCCGGACCGAATTGTCGCGCGGATAGGAGCCGAAATCCCCGGTGTCCCGCCCGAAAATAAAGTAGACGCCGTCCACCGGACTCGATTGGACCGGGAAAAGATAGAGTTCGCGCATGAACGCCGCCAGGTTCGAATCGGGCAGCACCCGTTCGTAATATGGATAGAAAATCCATGACGAACTGAAAATCCCCCGAAAATCATGGTTCGGGAAATATTTCTCGAAAAATTCGAACGCCTGTTCAAACGATTCGCGGCAGACCTCCGGCGTCATCCTGCCCCCCTCCGGGATATGGAGTCCGAGCACTTCCGCGCCGGGAGCGACCACCATCTCCCATTCTTCCGCCGGGAACTTGACCAGGCGGTGTTCCGCCACACCGCGGGGATTGAGCGGAATGGCCGACACTACACCGTCCACCTCGGTAAACGCACCCCGGAACGCCGGACCGTCGTCCTCGGCGTACAGGACATATCCGTCCTTGTCGAAACGCTGTTCGCACGGCCCCGGCACGGCGACCACCGCCCCGGTCCGGCGGTGGCGGAACACCACCGCATTGTAGTGTTCGGATTTCGCCAGAGCGTATTCGAAACGCCCCACCCGGAACACGTTGCCGTCGACATAATGTCTCAGCCAATGCAGTTGCGTGGGATTCAGCCCCTGTTTGCCATAGCCATTCATGAATGTGTCGAAATACCCGCGAATCCGGGAACAGCAGCACATGTATTGTTCCGGTATTCCGAGCTGACCAAGCCGTTCCCGTACCAATGCCGGAACACTGCACGCTATCAGCAGAAAAAAGAGCCCCCCGTCGCCGTCAAACAACTCGTCAAAACGACTCCATTTCTGAAACCGGGGGCTTTCATACGCAGTCAAAGTCCGGTAGGTATGCCAGGCCAGCAGGACGAGATTCGGGTCGGCGTTGATACGTTCCGTCATTTTTTCGAGCAACGGAAGCACGTCCGGATCCAGCCCGGTGTAACGGAAATTTTCCCGCAGGTTTTCCAGTGTCAGAAACCCGGGTCCGTTTTCCGGCAGTTCCGATTCGGAACGCCACCATTGATTGCCGATCACCAGCGCCGTCTGTTCATCCACACGGTAAATCCGGCAAAAATCCTTCACATTCATGCAGTGGAACTCCTATTTTTTCTGATACCACTTTCCGTCTTGATCCTGAAGCCAGTATCCTTTTTTGCTGACTTTGACGATCTGTTCGGCGCGCTGTTTTCCCACCAGTTCGACGGCGGCTTTGGTTTTCTTGCCGATTTCCGCGTAAACGATTTTACGGTCGGCATTTTCCTCGTTCGCGACCTTGGCGGCGTCGGCGTCTTTGGCGCGGGTTTCCAGATAGCCTTTGTTGTTCTCGCCGAGAATTCCTTTGGCTTTGTAGTCATTGATTTTGACCAGGCGTTCCTTCATGCGTTCCTTGATTACAGCGGGCGAATCGGCCGCGACCGCTCCCAGACAGCATCCCAGCACCAGGCACAATGTCAGAATTGTATTTTTCATCATGGTCATATCCTCCTCAATGGTTTATTGTTTGTCCAGATCGTCGAAAAAGTTGTCCAATTCCCGGTCCACCTTCACGTTGACGTCGATTGTCAGCCGCATCTCGACCGGTTTGATCTCGATCGGAGCCACTTCGACCTTGTTTTCGGTTTTAATTTTACACCCGGCCAGTCCTGTACACAGGAACAGCCCCGCCATGAAAAGCCCGACTCTCATTTTTTACCTCCGAAAAGCTTTTGCATCTGAGCATTGAACTTCAATAGTTGATTCAACGGCAAACTGGAGTTCAACTCCAGCATTATTCCCTGAAAATTGGCACGGGCCCCCTCCTTGCGGACCAGACCGCCGGTCTTGTCGTCATACGTGAAAGGAAGCAGATTGGCCGGGCGCCCGTTGAACCGCGACACCAGCACCAGCTTGTCCCCTTCATTGCGGAAATCGACCCTGATCCAGTCGTAGTTGAAGTCCTTCAACGCCTCGACCGCCAGGTCCAGTTTATTATATTGCGAGGAGCCCGGCGGAATCGCCGCCAGCATGTTCTTCAAATTGGCGAAGCGGATATTTCTGGTTTCGCCCGGTACCGAATAAAAGAACCCCGGCCTCAACACGATCCCGTCCCGCCCGATCGTCAGCGGCATCCGCCCAAAAATCGTGCCGTTCCCCTCCGCCGCGGTCAATCCGCTCTGGGCGATGATCTGCGAAATATTCAACCCGTCGAAGTAGATCGTGGCCTGTACGTTGCGGTCACCGGGCGCGAAACGCAGGGAATAGGTGAAAACACTGCCGCCGCACCAGTTCAGGCCAAGGCTTTCGAGCACGAACGAACGGCGGTTATCCAGCAGGAATTCCGCTTCGATATTATTGAAAACAAACCCGCGGACTTTCAATTCCCGACAGCTGAATTTCTGCATCGGATCGGTTTCCAGGAGCGGCAGGTCCGGTAAATCCACCTTGAAATTCAGGTCGGACGCCTGCAATCGCAGGGGCTCCGAACGCAGCGTGCCGTTGCGAAGCTCAATGCCGCAGGCGCCGCCGTGCCCCGTCCGGCTCCAACGGTACGCTCCATGAAAGGCCAGCTCGCCATCCAGCGTCATTCCTTTCAGGGACGGAGAGAGTTTCTCAAGCGCCATTGATTTTGGCCCGTCCCCGGCGGCGGCAATATCCACTTCCGCCGCGATATTGAGCGCCGGCGCCCAGGCGACAGTAGTGCGGTTCGAGCATCGCAGTACCGGCAAAATGCTCTGTTTGAGTTCACCGTCCAGCTCCAATGCCATGCCGGAATTCCGAATCGAGTAAGCGATGCCGTCCAATTTGTAGCCGCGTACCGCTATCGCGTTAAGTTCCAGCGCGCCTTTTTCGCCTTTGCCTAGCGGGATTTTCATCGACAACGGCCCGGTTTCAGCCTGAAAATCCGGCACGGTGATTTTTTTCGCAGTCAGCCCGAGCCAGCCGGATACGCCGCCGGAGCCGTAGACGATCTCGCTGTTCACCGCCGGAACGGCCATGCGAACCGTCTGTCCGGCATGGGTTACAATCAGCTCCGGGGCAACGGTTAATTCGTTTTTCGAGCGGACCACGCCCTCACGGATGGTCCCACTGCTGTTCAGTTCGACCTTTCCGAACGAACTGTTCAACATGTTTTCCCAGCCGCATTCCGCCAGCGCGGAACGGTACGTCCAGCTTCCAGCCCGCTGCGGCAGATTCCAACTGAACTTGAAATCATGCGCCAGCGGCAAGTCCCGGGTCAACGCCCCCTGCCGGGGAATCAGCGTCCCCAGACGGCCGTTTATTGTCCATTCCTCTTTGCCGACCGTCAGTTCGCCGCCGCTTGCCGTCAATTCCGCCCGGACCGGCCGCTCAAGTTCGATTCCGTCAAGCG
The DNA here is from genome assembly GCA_937888615.1 of uncultured Lentisphaeria bacterium. Classification (GTDB taxonomy): domain Bacteria; phylum Verrucomicrobiota; class Lentisphaeria; order Victivallales; family Victivallaceae; genus UBA5239. Next base: position 22,991 of record CALABZ010000282.1, read on the forward strand.
TCCAGTCAAAGCATTCCGGGGTCCGCTGGACGAACTGCAACGTAAATTTTTTATCATCAACTGTCCCGATCCTGAAAGCGCGTGAACCGATGGACAACTCATTGAAAATCAGGCTCCCCTTCATCGCCTCCGGCATACCTCCCTCGCCAAGCCGTCCGCTGATTTCGGTTTGAAAGGCCGTACTGCCGAATATTTTCCCTTGCAACGCCGGAAGAACCCCGGTATAATTGGCCAGCCGCAATTCAGACTGTCCCCCGACCGTGAAATCGCCGTTCTCCCGATTCCAGGCGGCCCGAAAGTCGAAACGATCCCCGTTGAACTGGACTCCGGCGTGCGCCCGCCACGGCTTGTCCGTTTCCGACGGCATTTGTATCCGCGCGGTGAACGGGATCGACAGCACCCGCCCGGCCTGTTCGACCCGGATTTCGCAGTCGTTCAAAATCAGTTGCTCCAAATGGACGGAAGAAGCGGAATCCGCGTCTTTCCGACTGCTTTCAGGTTTCGCCGAATGCGTTTTCTCCAGCAGTTCCGGGTAGATTCCGGGCACCGACCAATGTCCGTTCTCACCGATAACATTGATCCTCAACCCGGTGATCTCCAGCCTTGTAATTTGGATATTCCGGCGAAACGGATAAAACGGCAGTTGATAACGCACCCGGATCGTATTCGCCGAAACCGAGCGCCGCCCTTCGATGCGAATCCGGGCATGACGAAGCTCCGCGCCGCTGAATCCGAATGAGGTGACATTGGCCTCCAGCCCCGCCACCCCGGCGGACTCCGCCAGCGCCGGCAACAGTTTCCCGCTCAGCCACGCAGGCACCCCCTGCAACAACAAAACCACGATTGCGGTTATTGCCACAATCGCGATCTTGGTGAAACACCCCGAATAACGGATTTTTTTCTTCGGTTCACTCATATTCATTCATTCTGCGGACTCTTCACATAAAAAAAGCAACGCCATATGCCAAACCACATCAGCAGAAACGCCAGGCAGATTCCCAGCACCAGCACCCCGCCCTTCTGAATCACCAGCGGCACCGCCAGCGAGGTCCAGATGCCGCCCCCCATGATCGGCTCGTGAAACAATTGTTTGTAGCCGAACGCCGAGGAGGCGCAGGTTTTATTCTCCGGGTCCACCGTCCGCAGCAGCAGCAGTCCGGTGGCGGTCACCCCCATCGACTGTCCGAATTCCGCAATCGAACGTTCGAACCACGCTTCCTTGAAAATCCGCGGCCCCAGATACCACACCAGCGCCATATTCCAAAGCGTTCCGGCCACGATCAGGATCAACAGCGGCAGCCAGTAGGCGATCACAAACTTGATCTGAATCGACGCCACCGCCGACACCACCAGAAAATCCAGCGCCGCCCCCGACAAATGCTGCATCTGCCCCCCGTCCACAATCACATGCGCTTTGGTTTTGCGCAACACGTATTGCAGGATAAGCCCGCCGATCATACACAACGGAAACAAGGGAAAGCTGGTCAGGATATGGGTTTCGCGAATCCATCCCGGCGCAATATTATTGAACAACGCCAGCCCTTCCTTCATGCCGAAACCGATCAACACCGCAATCCCGATGACCGCGATATGCAGCGCCAGCGAATCGACCGAATCCGAATGCACCGTCTCCCGCCCGGCGGCCGGCTGGCGGCGAAAACGGTAAATGCCGCGACGCTCCAGCAAACTCAGGTCGTCAAAAGTGCGGATATTGCTGACATAGCCGCGCCGGGCGGCGATATTGATCAGCACCATCCCGATCACGATCCCGAAAATCATCCCGGCGGTCGCCATCGTATACCCGAGGTCGGCTCCCTCTTTCCAGCCGAGTTGATCGAAAGTCCGGGCCAACCCGCCGACCGTCCCGTGTCCGCCTTCGAACCCGATTTCAATCAGGTTCCCGAAAACGTCCGGCACCCCGAACAACGGTCCCAGGAGCAACAGCACCGCCACCAACCCGACCACATATTGCCCCCAGGCAAGAATCTGGCCGAAACAAATCTGCGGCATCGCCAGCTTCATCGCCCCCTTTCGCCCTGAATGGCGCACGCCCAGGAACAGCGAAGCGAACACGATATTGATCAGGAACCCCGGCAGTTTGCTCCAGGACGCATACCATTCCGGCGAAATCCGGTCGCCGAGAATAGTAATAATCAGCAATCCCAGGCCCCCTCCGATTACCGACGCAGGCAGGTATAACCGTTGAAAAAGCGGTATGTATGTCCGTATAATTTTCCCTAATACCAAAAGTACGCAAAGTCCGCAAAATGACATTACCGCAATCATCCGATTCTACCTCCTCAGTTTTTTTCCAGACTCCTCAGCCATTTAATTTCTTCCGGCCATAATTCCGGCTCAATCGTCTCCAAAACCAGCGGAATGCCGTCGAAACGTTTATCTTTCATGATATAGTTGAACACCGCTTCGCCGAGGTTTCCCTTGCCCAGCGAATTATGGCGGTCCACATGACTGTCAAAGGTCGATTTGGAGTCGTTCAGGTGCATTCCCCGAAGCCACTTGAATCCGACCACCCGGTCGAACTCCGCAAATGTTTTCCCGCAATCCTCGGCGGTCCTCAGGTCGTAACCGCCCGCGAACGTATGACAGGTGTCCAGGCACACGCCCACCCGTTTTTGATCCTTCACCTGTTCGATGATCGTTGCCAGATGTTCGAAACGGTAGCCGACGTTCGACCCCTGCCCCGCCGTATTTTCGATGACGGCGATCACCTCCGGCACTTCCTGGTGCGCGATATTGATCGATTCGGCGATCCGTGCCAGACACTCTTCCTCGCTGATCTCCTTCAAATGCGCGCCCGGATGAAAATTCAGATAAATCAGGCCAAGCTGATGACAACGCTCAAGTTCGCCGATAAAGGCCTTGCGCGATTTCTCCAACCCTTCCGCCGTCGGCTGGCCGAGGTTGATCAGGTAACTGTCGTGCGGCAGGATTGATTCCGGCGGAAAATTGAGTTTGCGGCAATTCTCCTTGAATTCCGCAATCTGTTCTTCGGCCAGGGGCGCGGCATGCCATTGCTGCTGGTTCTTGGTGAACATGGCGAAACCGTTGGCGCCGATCGCCTGCGCGTTCAACGGGGCGTTCGCCACCCCGCCGCTGATGCTTACATGGGCTCCGATATATTTCATTTGCCGCCTCCTCCTCCGCTGGTGTAAATTTCACATTCTTCGACAATCCGGTCGAGCATGGCCTCGTAATCGCCGAGTCGCTCCTCGTCATGCTCCGCCCGGTCCTGCGGCACCGAGGTGGCGGGCTGGTCCGGGGCGAACACCGTGCAACTGTCCGGCACCTGCCAGCTCGAAAGTTCAAACGTGCCGATACGCCGGGCGATATCGATCGCCTCGCTCTTGTCCATGCCGATCAGGGGACGCAGGACCAGCGTCTGGATGGCGCTGTCGATCGTGCCCAGGTTTACGATCGTCTGGCTGGCGACCTGTCCCACCGACTCGCCGGTGATGATCGCCTTGGCGCCGCAGCGGCCCAATAATTTTTCAGCGATCCGAAACATCATCCGACGGTATAATACGGTGCGATAACGCGAATTGCAGTTATCGCGGATCGCCTTCTGGATTTCCACCAGATTGCAGATAAAAAGTTTGCCGGGGCGCTGCCATTTATTCAATGCGTCGGCGATGCGCCGGACTTTTTCCGTGCTTTCGGGCGGCGTGTAGGGGTCGCTGTGAAACGTCACGTAATGTACCCGGCACCCGCGTTTCATCAGCATATTGCAGGCCACCGGCGAATCAATGCCGCCTGACAACAGCGCCAGCACCGGCGGGTTACTGCCGACCGGCAGTCCGCCCGGCCCTTTTATCGACTCAAAATAGACGAATGAAAATTCATCGCGCACCTCGCAGAATACCGTCACGTCCGGGCGGTCGAGGTTCACATACAGGCCGTCGCCGCGCCCGAAATTGTCGTTAACCACCTCGGCGATATCGATTTCGATCTCCTTGGAGCGCATTGGAAACGACTTATCGCTGCGGCGGGTCCGAATCGCAAACGCCACTTTGTCGCGTTTCTCGAATGCCGCGTCAAAAAATCCCCCGGCGCACCGCCGGACCGTTTCCCGCAGAAACCCGATATCCGGCGCACCCATGATCACCGGCGAAAACGACTCCAGCCCGAATGCATAGCCCATCCCTTCCCGGATCACCTGCAATTCATCCTCGGTGAAATCCTGTTTGTCGCGGCGTGAAATCCAGATGCGCCCGCGCACCTTGGCGATTTTCAAATCCCCCGCGCCGCGCAACAGATAGCGCATGTTCTCGATCAACTGATTCTCAAAGAGATACCGGTTGTTGCCCTTGGTGGCGATTTCGTGGTAACGGCAGATAACGGCGTTGTACATAATCCTGTTATTTCCTGTATTGAAAGCCGAGGTCCAGCACGGTGTCGCGCAACTTGTCCCCCAGCTCACCGCGAACGGTGTAGACAGGGAATTCGCGGCGCAGCGGATAATTTCCGCGCAATTGCTCGAATATTTCCGGCAAACGGCGCAGCCGTCCGCAATCGGCGGCCACGTCATAAGATGCATTGACGATTTTCAGAAGGTCCTGTTCGAAATTTCCGGTATCCGCGGCCAGAACCTCGGTTTTGTCCGGCAGCGGCACATTTGCCGGGTACCAATCCCGAATCGGTAGGCCGAAGAACCGGGAAACAGCCTCTACGCTCATCGCGGTACCGTTGGCCTTGCCGTCGGTGGAGTACCCCGCGATATGCGGAGTGCCGTAATCAATCAGTTTCAAAAGCTCCAGATCGATATCGGGTTCATTTTCCCATACGTCGAGCGCAGCCCCGGCGAGTTTGCCGGATTTCAGGGCTTCTTTCAATGCCTTGCCGTCGCAGACTTCGCCGCGCGAGGAGTTGATGTAATAAGCCCCATGCTTTATCTGTTCGAAAAATGAATAGTCGGCCATGTGCAGAGTCGCATATTCGCCATGTGCCTCCAGCGGCACGTGCGTGGTGACGATATCGGCCCGCGCCAGAATCTCGTCCAGCGTCACGAAACCGGTACCGCCTTCCTGTTCGGCGCGCGGCGGATCGTTCAACAACACTTTCATACCAAGGGCCTTGCCGACTTTGGCGACCTTGCTTCCGACGTTGCCCACGCCGATGACGCCGAGCGTCATGTCTTCCAGCTTGAACTTGTGCTTCACGGCCAGGTTCAACAGTACGGAAGTGATGTACTGCGCCACCGAACCCGAATTGCATCCGGGCGCGTTGGTCCAGCCGATGCCGTGCCGGTCCAGGTATTCGGTGTCGAAATGATCGTAACCGATGGTGGCGGTGGCGATAAAACGGACTTTGGAACCGTCCAGCAGCGCGGCGTTGCATTTGGTACGGGTGCGAGTGATCAGGGCGTCTGCGTCGGCCACGTCGGCAGGGGTGGTTTTAGCTCCCGGCAGGTAAACGACCTCCGCCACGGATTCAAGTACGCCCGGCAGAAAAGGAATTTTGTCGTCGGCTACGATTTTCATGTCTCACACCATCCGTTTCAGGGCTTCGCCGCCGGTCATGCCGGGTTTGACGCCGAGTTCGGCGGCCGCCGGGCTGACTTTCAGCACTTCGGCGCGGATCATGTCGTCGAAACTGCCCGCAGCGACGATCGCCACCGCTTCGCCCAGCCGTTCCGCCGTGGTCACGTCAAAATAACGGCACCCCACGAAGCCGCGGCTCCCCTTGATGAACAACAACGCCGTCTTGATGGTCGGAATGCGGTATGCTTCGAACTCAAGTCCGTCATAAACAAATTTTTCCATGGAACTCCTCCTTAATGTGTCGACCGGATAATATAAAACCGTTAACGCGAAATATCAATTATTTTACCGGGATTCAGGATATTATTCGGGTCCAGCGCCTGTTTTATGGCCCGCAGCACCTGCAAATATTCCTCGGAAACCACGTATTTCATATAGTCTTTGCGCTTGCAGCCGATGCCGTGTTCACCGGAAATACGCCCGCCTTCCCGCGCAATATCGGTGTAAACGTCTTTCAGGATTTCCGGCAGTGTTTCGCGCCACTTCACGTCGCTCCATTCGGGCGGACAGATAATCCGCGCATGAATATTGCCGTCCCCGGCATGGCCGAAACACGGAATGATCACGTGATACGATTCAGCAATCGCGTAAAGTTTCTTCAATACTTTCGGAATGGACGCGGGAGGCACCACCAGGTCTTCGCCGCTCTGACGGTTCGAATAAATATTGTAAGCGTCGGGGATGTTCCGGCGGATTTTCCAGATACGCTCGGAAGTCAGGGGGTTGTCCGCCACATACACCTCGCTCGCGCCGTGTTCCTGACAATACAGCCCGACCGTTTCGTAGTCGCGCTCGACGGTCCCGCGGTCGGGGCCGTCCACCGTGATCAACAGCATGGCCCCGCATTTGTCATAAGGCAGCGACTCGTTCAAATAACGGCACGAAGTCCGTATCGAAGCGCTGTCCATGAACTCCACCGAAGTCGGCGTGATTCCGGTGTTGGTGATGATTTCCGGCACCACCCCGATAGCCTGTTCGGCGGAGTCGAATAAGCAAAGCAAATCCGCCTGAAACGCAGGCAGCGGCAACAGTTTCAGGATGATTTTCGTCACCACCCCCAGTGTGCCTTCGGACCCGACCATAAGCTGAACCATGTTGTAGCCGGTCACGTCCTTCACCAGCTTGCCGCCGTATTCAACGATGGTCCCGGTTGGCGTAACAACTTCCAGACCAAGCACGTAACGCGACGTCACGCCGTATTTGACCGCCTTGCCGCCGCCGGCGTTCTCTGCCACATTGCCGCCGATAAAGCAGGTTTCCATACTCATCGGATATCCGGCGTAAAAAAGCTTGTGTTCGTGCAGAAATTCATTGATGTCGTTGGCCACTACGCCGGGTTCGACCACGATCATCATATTGGGCTTGTCGAGCTCCAGTATGCGGTTCATACGGTCGGTGGCCAGCACGATTCCGCCGTACACCGGCACGGCCCCGCCGGAAAGCCCGGAACCGGCCCCGCGCGGCGTGACCGGAATCCGTTCGCGGTTCGCCAGCTTTATAATCTCCGCTATCTGGACGGCGCTCACCGGGCGCACCGCCGCCTCGGGCATGGCGACATAGCTGTGACCAGGCAATTCGTCCTTCGAATAAGTCTCCAGCGTTTCGGGATCGTTGTAAATAACGTATTCGGCGCCGCAGATTCGTTTCAGTTCTTCGACGATCGCGGGCGTTACTTTGCCGTATTCAGCCATGACGCGCCTCCCTGCCTGAGCTGCCGGGTCAGTTCCGGCACGATTTCAAAAAGATCGCCGACCAGACCGAAGTCCGCCACCTTGAAAATCCCGGCTTCCGGGTCTTTGTTCACCGCCATGATCCGACCGGCGTTCTGCATTCCCGCCAGGTGCTGGATCGCCCCGGAAACGCCAATCCCCAGATAAAATTCGGGGCTGACCGTTTTGCCGCTGAGCCCGATCTGGTGCTGATACCCGAGCCAACCGCGGTCCACCACTTCACGCGAAGCCCCGACCGCCGCGCCGAGCGCCTCGGCCAGTTCGAAAATCATCGGCAGGTTCTCCGCCTTTTTGATGCCGCGCCCGACTACGACCACCCGCTTGGCGTCGCTCAAATTCAATTGTCCGGCGAACGGTTCGAAACCGGCAATCTTCATTCCGCTCTCCGGCAGTCGATCCGCCGCGATCCGGACGATCCGTCCACCGTCGACCACGCCCTCGCCGGGACGCGCCGGGACCGTGGAATGCGGCCTCACCGTTGCCATTTGCGGACGGTGAACCGGGCATTTGATCGTAGCCATGATATTCCCGCCGATGGCGGGGCGCGTCTGCAACAGCAACCCGGTATCGGGTTCAATCGCCAATTCGGTGCAATCCGCCGTCAAACCGGTATGCAGGCGCATCGCGGCGTAAGGCATCAGCGTACGCCCGTAAGGAGTGGCTCCGGCCAGAATGATTTCGGGCTGATATTCCCCGACGAATTCAACAAAACAATGCATATGCGGTTCAATACGGAAATGCGTCAGTGTCACGCTCTCATAAGCCGCCGTCAACGTCGCCCCGGCATTGTTCAGCCGCCTCAATTCCGACTCGGCAAGTGGGGGACCGATCAACAATACCCCGACCTCGCCGTGATTCAGCTTCAGCGCGCGCGCCAGCAGTTCAAATGAAATATCCGCTACCCGTCCATCAAATTGTTCGGCCAATATCCATACCCTGATCATGGCATTGCCTCCCGGATGAACGCCAACGCCCGCGGAATGGCGGCGGAGCGTTCCCGTTCGTCGCGCGCCGGAAGCTTGACGCATTCGCGGGTAATCTGCGGATGAAAAATCTTTACGACCCGGGTCGGCGAGCCTTTCAGACCCAGCCATTCAGTCTTGAGCCCGAGTTTCTCGGCGTCGAGCACCGGGATTTCCTGAGCTTTGGCCCGGAGTTTGCCGCGCAATGTGGGCAAACGCGGTTCGCCCACCTCTTTCACCACGGTAATGACCGCGGGCAAAGTCAGGGTCAGGCGTTCAACGCCATGCTCCAGAATCCGCGACACGTCGCAACTTTCCCCGTTCATCCCGTGAAAATGATTTACATAAGCGGCGACCGGCCATTCCAGTGCGGCGGCAATACCCGGCCCCACCTGCCCGGTGTCGCCATCGGTGGCGCGTTCGCCGCAAATCAGCAGTTGATACGGTCCCTGCGAGCGGATCGCTTCGGACAATGCATAGCCGGTGCTCCAGGTGTCGGAACCGGCGAACTCGCGGCCGCATATCAGAAAGGCGTTGTCAATCCCCATCGCCAGCGCTTCGCGCAGCGCGCCCGCCGCCTGTGGCGGTCCCATCGTAAAGGCGTCCACCTCCGCGCCGTAGCGTTCCCGGAGTTGCAAAGCCAGTTCGATCGCGTACAAATCCAGCGGATTGACGATCAATTCGACGCCGTCGCGTACCACCGTGCCGGTGGCTTCGTCCATTTTGACTCCGCGCGTGTCGGGCACCTGTTTTATGCAGACGGCGATTTTCATCATCGGAACTCGAATTCCCCCTGTCCCATGACATCGGCGGCCTCGCGGGTCCAGTAAACCGGAGGTTCACCCTGTGACGCCAGTGCCTGGTTGATCTGAGAAAACGGACGGCTGCCGAAAAACCCCCGGTACGCCGACAACGGCGACGGATGCGCCGCCTGAAATACAATATGTCGGCTTGAATCGATCAGCCCCGCTTTTTTCTGGGCGGGTCCGCCCCAAAGCACAAAGATGGCCGGTTTCTCGCGGCGGTTTACCGCGCCGATAACCGCGTCGGTGAAATCCTCCCAGCCATGATTCCGGTGAGAACAAGGTTCATGCGCGCGCACCGTCAGAACGGTGTTCAGCAGCAACACGCCCTGTTCCGCCCAGTCTTCGAGACAACCATTCTCGGGCGGCACACAGCCGAGGTCGTCCTGCAATTCCTTGAAAATATTGCGCAGCGAGGGCGGATACTTGACGCCGGGGCGAACCGAAAAAGCCAGCCCGTGCGCCTGCCCCTCGTCATGATAAGGATCCTGCCCCAGAATCACCACCCGAACCTTGTCGAACGGGGTCAGTTTCAAGGCATTAAAAATATCCTTGCGTATTGGGAACACGATATTTTCCTCGTATTCGACTTCGAGAAAATCGCCCAGTTCGTTGAAACCGGGGGCGTTGACAGCGTCTTCCAGTGGAGTGCGCCAGTCAGCGGGTATATTCGGCCGTAAATTCATAGGTCAGTCCGCACAGTTGAGCATACCGCCGGCGAGGATAATCTTGCGATCCTCGTCGGAGAGCTTATGTTTCAGGGTGATTTCGAGGCCGCCGGGGAGCTTGGCGACCACAGTATTGCCGTTCTTGAGCTGTTCGCGAAAATTGTCGATGATCAGTTCATCGCCTTCGTTGATCCGCTCGTAGTCGGCGGGGTCAGAGAAGGTCAGCGGCACGATTCCGAAGTTGATCAGATTCGCCGAATGGATACGCTCGATCGCCAACGCGATAACGGCTTTTACGCCGAGGTACATCGGGCAGATCGCGGCGTGTTCGCGGGAAGAGCCCTGACCGTAACTGTCGCGGCCGACAATCACGCCGTGGGCTCCGGCGTCGCGCACCTCGGCGGCACGCTCGGCGAAAGTCGGGCGGCCCGGTTCGTTGAAGCATTCGAAAACAACCTTCGAATAAGCCGGAATATTACTGCGCAGCTTCAGGTGCACACCGGCGGGCATGATATGGTCGGTGGTGATTTTGTCGCCCACCTTGATGACCACACGACCGTTTAATTTGTCCGGCAGGGGCTGGTTGATCGGCGGTTCACCGATGGTGCGTTTGCGGACGATTTCGCCGGGGTTGGCCGGGGGATTGAAAACCAGATTGTCATTGATCAGGAACTGTTCGGGTTCGGCGATCCGCGGATATTCAATGCCGAGAGTGCGCGGATCGGTGAATTCGCCGGTCAACGCCGCGGCCACCGCGGTTTCGGGGCTCACCAGATAGGCCTGATCGCCCCTGGTGCCGGTACGCCCGGCGAAGTTGCGGTTGAATGTCCGCAGCGTGATCGTGTCGTCGGACGGACTCTGCCCCTGCCCGATGCACGGTCCGCAACCGGTTTCGAGGATACGAGCGCCGGCGGCGATGATGTCCGCCAACATGCCGTTGCGCGCCAGCATTTCCAGCACCTGACGGCTTCCGGGGGCAATCGACAGCGTCACGTTCGGCGATACCTGACGTCCTTTCAGCACGGCGGCCACCATCGCGAGGTCGCGGTAGGAGCTGTTCGTACAGGAACCGATGATCACCTGGCTGACTTTGCCGCCTTTCAGTTCTTCAATGCTTTTGATATGGTCCGGGGTGGACGGACAGGCCGCCAGCGGCACGACCTGACCGAGATCGATATCAATGACCTGATCGTATTCGGCGTCCGCGTCGGCCACCAGTTCCACCCACTGTCCGCCGCGGTTCTGGGCGGTCAGGAAGTCCCTCGTCCGTTCGTCAGACGGGAAAATCGAGGTCGTCACGCCGAGTTCCGCCCCCATGTTGGTGACGGTAGCGCGCTGGGGCACCGACAATGATTTCACGCCGGGGCCGAAATATTCGACAATCGACCCGACATTGCCTTTGGTCGTCAGGATCGACAGCATTTTCAGGATGATGTCCTTGGCCGCGCACCACGGTTTCAGTTCGCCGGTCAGGCGCACGCCGATGACCTTCGGATAGGCCAGGCGGAACGGTTTGCCGGCCATCGCCAGCGCCACATCCAGTCCCCCCGCGCCGATCGCCATCATGCCGATACCGCCGCCGGTCGGGGTGTGGGAGTCGGAGCCCAACAGGGTTTTGCCCGGCACGCCGAAGCGCTCCAGATGCACCTGGTGGCAAATGCCGTTGCCGGGGGCGGAGAAACGTACGCCCTTGCTGGCGGCGACGGATTGGAGATACATGTGGTCATTGCGGTTTTCGGGGCCGTTCTGCATCATGTTGTGGTCCACGTAGGAGACCGAGAGCTCGGTCTTCACCCGCGGCACGCGCATCGCTTCGAGTTCGAGGTAGGCCATCGTGCCGGTGGCGTCCTGGGTCAGGGTCTGGTCGATCCGGATTGAGATCGGCGAACCGGTGACTTTTTCGCCGCCGGTAAAGTGTGCGTCTATGATTTTTTGAGTAACGGTTCCTTTTGCCATAATTCCATATCCTTAAGTTATATAATTTCAGTACATGAATGATCAATATAACGCCGGAACCGGCATTCCGCAATAAAAAAACCGGATTTTTTTCATTTGTATTTTTGGATTCCGCCTATATGTTAAGGCAGCAAATGATTAACGGAGGTTATATTATGGAATTTTATGATGTCATCAAGCAACGCCGCAGTATTCGCGGCTATCAGAATAAACCGATCCCGGCTGATGCGCTGGCGCGGATCGGCGAGGCCGTGAACCTCGCCCCCTCCGCCTGCAACCTTCAGCCGTGGAAATTCCTGATCGTGGAAAACAAGGAATTCCGCGAAAAAATCTGCAAGGTTTACAGCCAGCCGTGGCTGGCACAGGCGCCCGCCATCGCCGTCGCGTTCGGCAATAACGAAAAGTGCTGGAAACGCCTGGAAGGCGACCCCATCGCCGCCGTCGATATCGGCATCGCCATGGAACACCTGGTACTGGCCGCCACCGCCGAAGGCCTCGGCACCTGCTGGATCTGCGCCTACAACGTCGCCGCCATGAACGAAGCCCTGCAGGTGGAAGAACCCTGGACCACGCTGGCAATCAGTCCCCTCGGCTATCCCGCCGCCGAACCGATCCCGCTCAAGCGCAAATCCCTCAGGGAAGTCTTTGAGGTCATGAAATAATGGAATTTGAAGAGAAGACCGTCAGCGGGCGCAACTGGTGCGCGGAACTCAGCCCGCTGCGCAACTGCCTGCTGAAGTTTGAGTTCAACTCCATGACCGCGCTGATCCGGGGTATTTCCCTCGGAGCTTTCAATGAATCCGGCGGCATCGTCAATAAGCAGCAGATTCACCGCCGCGCCGACGGGCTCGGACAGGATTGCCATTTCGAAACGGTCATCCCGTTCGGCGTGGAGCCGCGGGTCCGGCGCGATGTCGAATTCACCGACGGCGCCATGCGTTTCGTCACCGATATCGGCATCGGCGGCAAATGCACCTACGACGATATCGAAGTCGATCCCGTCGAGATCGAAGGCACTCTGAAACGGGTCGGACTCGTCCGTGTGCCCGAATCAGGCCGCCCGACGCCCGAACCCGAATGGCTGGAGCTGGGCGCGGAACAAACCGTGCTGTACGACGAAGGCAAACCGTTCCTGTTCTGTATCGTCGAAAACACCGAGGGACAACGCTTGACCGTCGGTTCCGGCGACGACCTGTGGCGCTGGAACGGCGCGTCCGAACTTGAGGGCGTAAACGCCGAATTCCAAATCACCGGCGATACAGCCAAAGTTTCCATCGTCCGCAAGCCCTGTATTTTCCCGGCCGAATACCCCTGCGGCAACCGCAGTTGGCGTTATAAATGGTTCATGACCTGGGATGATACCGCACCGCCCCAAACGGGTGACTGGGAAGAATTGACGATCGATCCCGAAGAATTATCCGACAACATCCTGGCGATGGATGAAACGGGTAAACGCCATGCCGGAATGATTTGCAAATACGCCCCGGCCTGGCGCAAAGCTTTCAAAAAAGCGATTCGTTCGGCGGCGGCGCGCGGCGCGCGGATTCATTACCGTGACGACGCCCCGGTATTCTGCGGCGATGCCTCCCACATGGAGCGCAACCGCAAGAACTTCCTGCCGCACTGGGACATGATGATGCGTCTCGAGCTCTATCAATGGGCGCGCCAGACCCTTCAAGCCGGCGGCGGCGACTTCAAGGTGGAATAGATCATACGCCATTTGAACTAAAAATCCAGGCGGCGCCGTCCCCAAAAACGGCGCCGCTATTTTTTTTCGTTAATTTTTTGATTTTTTCCATTTTGCCCTATTGACTATTTATGGTACCAAGCCATATAATTAGTTCTATAAAACATGGAACTTATGGAACTAAGCAAGGCTGATCAATGCACGAAAACGGTAAAAAAGATATCCTCTATGAACGGATGAAAAATGATATCATCCTCGGCACTTATGCGCCGGGATACCGTTTCCCTCCTGAAATCGATCTGGCCAGACAATTGGGAATTTCCCGGAATACCTTGCGTTCGGCACTGAAAAAGCTGGAGGTTGAAAATCTGCTGGTCCGCATCAAAAGCAAGGGCACGTTTGTCGCCCCCTATCATGAGAGTTCATTCACCAGGCACCGCCTGTTGATTCTGAGTCAAGTAAACAGCAACCTCTATAATCCATGCCATTACATCATGCCCGGCATGATTCGGGAAGCCATACATCAGGGTTACGAATTGGAAAACTGCGATATCGATATTTTCATCAATTATACGGAAGAACAAATTCGTAATTTCATCCGGGGAAATGGAATCACCGGAATTGTTGTCATCTCCTCGGGATTTCGGGGTGACGAGAACATCATAAAAGCCCTGACCGCTCAAGAAATCCCGATCATTCTTACGCACGGATATTTCCGCGATTATCAGATTACCAACTGGCCCGCGGTTTATTGCGATGTCCAGGCCGGCTGGGAAACGGCGATCCGCTATCTGGTACGGTTGGGACACCGAAAAATCATCACCACCAACTTTATTTATCCGGATCGAATGGTCCGCCTGTGGCCGCGCTCCAAATATCTGGAATTGCTGGAGTCACTTGAGGTCGATGCGGATGAATCGTTGATTATTGATATTGAACACTTCGACCATGAAGCGTTGAAGACCAAGCTCACAAAAATCTTCCGTTCCTGCAGTGAAATGCCGACCGCGGTGCTTTGTTATTCGGATTTTCAGGCGCCGACGGTCTACAGGGTGCTGGAAGATTTCAACCTGCGGATACCGCAGGACGTGGCAGTCATGGGATTTTGCGGAGCGCCCGACGGCAAATTCATGTCGCCGCCCTTGTCAACAATCGACCTGAATTACCAGAACATCGGGCGTAAAACCATCGAGGTCATGGCCGCGTCCGGCCAGTGGTTCGATCCACGGCAAAGCAATTACAAAGCCCCGCCCCTGATCAAATGCCCGTTTCGTCTCGAAGAACGTGCCAGTACAAGGGTCAAACGTTTCGAATATCAATTAACCAACTCATAAGGAGGATCATATGCAAAAACATCATCGCCGCCGTAGACTAAATCACTTCACACTTATAGAACTCCTGGTAGTAATTGCCATCATAGCCATACTTGCCGCCATGCTGCTGCCGGCCTTGAACGCCGCCCGCGGCAAGGCGCAAGGCATCAAATGCATGGGCAACCTCAAGCAAATCGGCAACGGATTGCAGTTTTACGCGCAGGAAAATGATGGTTATACGCCGCGTTATTATGAATCGGACGGGTCTTCCGGCGGTCGCCGCTGGTATCAGATACTGCCAGGGTTGAAAAATCGCAACATCTTCGTTTGTCCCGCCATGAGCACGCAGTCATTGACCGATACGGACTGGGCCTGGGGAAGAACACATTATGGAATAACAATCCATCTCAGCCATGGCTCCAATCCTCCGCGAAAGAAAATATCCAGTGTGAAAAACGCCTCCCGCAAGGTAATCAGCGCCGATTCGACCTTTAAAGGCGACCTTACCGGCATTACATCCGGATACTATACTTTTTATGGCAATTGGTATTCCGGCAGCGAGAATGTCGGCAATGTCTACCCGCGCCACAACTGGTCCGCCAATATCGCCTGGCTGGACGGTCATGCCTCCAACGTTATCGGCCTGAATAAAGTAAAAAACGGCATTTACCTGACACTCGGCGACAAATGGATCAAGCCCAATGTCTGGCAATATGACGATGACAATACTTAATCCGACAGGAGTTTTCCACATGAAATTCATTCTTTTCCTCTGCTGTTCGCTGTTGCCGTTCATATCCCTCATCGGGCAGGAGCAAATCACCGTCTTCGGAACACGCGGCCAATGGAAGCCGGAACAGTTCGCCCTGAAAGTCAATCAGTTCGAAATGGACCGGCTGAGCAACTCATCCGATGAAACAACGCTGAGAATTTGTGAGAGCATTGACAATTCAAATCTGGTGATTATCGGGCCTCAGTTTCCAGTCGCCGGCCTGAAATCGGTTTTCGACCAGACGCCGGTCTGCAATTCGCTCCGGCATTTTCTGGAACGCGGCGGTATTCTGTTATTCTGCAACACCACCTGGGACATCATAACGCACTTTCCGCCTTCGCTGACGCAATTTTTCAAGTCGGTCGGCGCCGCCTTGATCACGCCCGCCAACTATCAGACCTTGAAAAGCCCCGAAGGCAAGGAAGTCTATATGAAAGGGAAACCGGTCCCCGATTACCCGGGGAAATGGCTTCGCACTCCCAACGCGAACTACGAAACGGCATCAATACGCCATTTCGGCGACCTGGCCGGGACCAGATTCAAAGTGCTGTGCCGGGACAACCGGAATAACGCGTTGATTATCTGCGAGGAGGATATCTGCGGCAAGGGAACCGTTATTTTCAGCCACGCCTACGACCTGTTGCGCAAAACCGAACACCCGTTCATGACCAACCTTCTCGGCAAAGCCTATGGAGAACGCCGCAAAGTATCCAGCCGCGAAATCCTGCGCGCCAAATTACCTCCCGCAGCCGCACCCGCCGCCAAATACGACGGCAAACTGATCGAACTGTCGGAAAAACCGCAAGTGCTGACGCTGGAAAACCTCCTCCACCCGGATAAGCCTTTCAAAAAGACGCAAGTCGAAGTTTCGCTGCGGGACGATACCTTGTATGTCAAGTATATCTGCGCCGAACCGAATCCCGCCGCCCTTCGTTCCGCGGTCACGGTCCGTGATGCCCAGGTCTGGCAGGACGACTGCGTGGAACTGATGATTGCGCCCGATGCTCGTCATGGGTCGCCGTTCTATCATTTCATCGTCAATTCGCGCGGAATCGCTTACGATGCGAAAAACGGCAATTCCGCCTGGAATCCCGATTACCGGGTTCATACTGCGCTCAAAGATCAAAACTGGGAAGTTGATTTGTCCATTCCGCTGAAGGAATTGGGCATCACCGGTCCCTCCTTCCGGGTCAACTTCGGGCGTGAGGAAAAACAAAACAATGAACTGACCAGTTGGGTCAAGACGAAGCAATTCACCAATCCATCGGCAATGGGATGGGCCACCACGGTTCCGCGCGATCAATTTCCGGCTTCGCAGAACAACCCGGCTTCCCGGAGCGGCGGTAAAATAACCGTCTGGCAATTACCGTTGTTCACTAAAATCTACAACGATACCTTCCCGCCTGAAAACCGGCCGGACACCACCGCCGTCAATTTGCTGATTGCCCGCAATGAGAAAGAATCAACCTCCCTGCTGATCTCCAATACGACCGATGAAAACCTCTATTTTCGAGTGGAGCCGCAATTTTTTCTAAACGATGGCAAGACCATTTTTTCGGAAATGTTCACCATCAAGGAAACGATTCCGTGGCGCAGCACGACCGGACAGGTATTTTCAGAGGCGCTGACCGGGCTGAACCAGGGAAATATCCTGACCGTTCCGGCCCTGGAAACCCGCCAGCTCTGGATCGATGCCAAAACCGACCTGCCGGCGGGAGACTACCGCTGGAGCCTCGCCCTGATCCCGGTCAATCTTGACCAGCCCACCCGGAAAATTGACTTTAACGTCAAGGTACTGTCTTTGCGTTTTCCGGACAAATTGCCGATTCGGGTTTATACCTTCGGCCCATATGGTTTTTCCTGGGCACACAATGAGATCCTGCGCGAAAATTACTGGCGGACCTGCCTCGATTATCATATCAATACCGTACAGTCGGTCGAAGGCCCTCGCGACGCCATTCAGCAAGGTACTATCATTTCCGACCGGCGCGAAAACTATATCGCCCAGGAACCACTGCTGAAAAAACTGAACGCCGACTGGGTATACGGCTATGGAATTTATCCTTATTTCAAACGCCAGATGGAAAAGCAGGGAAAAGCGGCCCCCATTCATACTTCCCCGGAAATGCGGCAATTATTTCGCCAATGGATGACCAACTGGGTCCGGTTCCTGAAAGAAGAAAACGTCGATTTCAAGTGTTTCCTGATCCCCCTGCAGGATGAACCCCGCGGTAGCGATATCGACGAACTGCTGGCGGCGGCCCAAATCATCCATGAGGTTGATCCCTCTCTGCGCACCACGGCGACGATTGCCACCTGGAGTACACCGGAAGAGCTCAAAAAACTCAATCCCGCCATCGACGTCTGGATTCCATGGGAACCCCGCCTCACAACTCAAAGCAATGCCGCCGCCGAACTCGCCTTTTACCGGTCAACCGGCAAACCGTTCTATCCGTACCTGTGCAGTACCTCGGGAAACACCTCTCCGTACCTGAACTATTTCCGTTTCCGAGGCATACGCAGTTTCCTGCTCGGCACAGACGGCTTTTTTCTATGGGCAAACAACAGTTGGCGGGGCAACGACTGGAAAAGCTCGGAGGATACCCAAAGCTACGGAGCGTTCCTCTTCCATCACGGCGACAAAGGTCCGGTGCCGACGGTTCGGGCGGAAGCGTTCCGGGAAGCCGCCGAAGACCTGTATCTGCTGCGTCTGGCGGCAAAGTCAAATGACCCGGAACTGAAAAAACTCAGTTCCGAGTCATTATTGAACAATCTGATGAAAAGCGATGACCCTGCCAAGGTTCAGGTCTGGCGCGATCAACTGCTGACCGCCCTTTCCCGGGTTCTGACTCCTTGAGCCGGGGACTATTGCTTAACTCAGGATCAGCGGGATGCCGAGGATGTCGGCCAGATCGCTCAACTCCCGGCTGTAATCGCCGTAACAGATGATGTAATGCTGGCCCATGACATTTGACAGGAATTCGTCCGTATCGCCGTCAAACGTGATTTTCAGGCTCGGGAGCTGCGGCGCGGGAGGCGTCCAGCCCGCTTCTTCCCAGGCGGGCGGCGTTTCGGCCACGCCGGTCGCCACGTGGAGCGAATAATCCCCGCCCAGGCGCACCACCGTTACCGGCCCGGTTTTCAGCTTCGACACATTCAGGAGCCCTTCGCCGAACGAACCGAACGCATTCGGCATGACCGTAATCCGTCCTTCGACGATTTCCGCCGGCACATAATCCGGCACCCCCATCAGCGCCCCGTCGGCAAAGAATTCATAGAATTCCAGATACGCCCCGACCTGTCCGGTCAGGTAGCGAACCATCAGTTGCGTGACGGCACCGTGGCAGTCGTTTTCCGGCACGGTCGAAATATCCATGCGGTCGTGAAGCAGCGTCATCGCTCCCGCCGGGGCGAATTTCAACAGCTTTTTCACCCCGTCCACGTCGTTGAACGAAAACGCCGCATAGCCACGATTTTCAATAATCTGCCGGAATGCCAGGTACAACCGCACCGAGTTCTCCACCGTTCCCGGCTTCGGTTCCCTGGTGAAACTCCATTTCCCACGGACTTCGGCGGCGATTTTCGCCACTTCCGCCTCGGACACGGTCTCCATCAACTGCACGGCTTCCAGCAGTTCGAAATGTTCGATTTCCGGACCGACAATCGACTTCAACGCCACGCCGTCGTACATGGTCCCGTACAACCGCATGTCACGGTAGCCCGCCATCCCGATCAGCGAATGGCGCAGTTTGACGGCGGCGGAAGCGGCACGCGCATAACAAGCCACTTCGTCCACCGGCCATTCCTCGCCGCAACGGCTGACGATGTATTTGAAATTATAACCCATGGCGGCCATCGGCGCACGCAGGGCGGTAGTCCCGGCCTGGTCTGCGGTGGTGATCCAGCGTTCGCCGTCGCGCCAGCCGGAGAGCCCCCACAGGATCATCGGCTTGTGTTTAAACTCTTCGATCGTGTTGAATACCGCCCATGACGGAATCCACCCGGCCACCGCCAGGATCAATACATCCCAATCACCGGCGGCCAGTTCGGCGCGCGCCCGGGCGGCTTCCCGCCCCGCCGGATCGTCGCAGACCGGAGCGGCCACGGTCAATTCAAGGCCCCGCGTCCGCAGCATTTCCGCAGCTTCGGCGCAACGGCCATCGATAAATTCACGCGGGGTATTCACTTCCCCGAAACCGACAAAACCGGCTTTAATTTTATTCATTGTTCAACTCCACCTGATTCAGGGTTAACCTGCGGCAGTAGTTCGCCACGATCGCCGCAGTATCCTTAATATCCGCCGTCACTTCGCTGAAACGGACATTTTCGATGTAGGTATCCTCGCACCCTTCAAGCCGGATCGACCGGGCTCCCTTGATCCGGAGGTTGGAGAACGTCATATCGCCGATACGGCGCAGGCGAATTCCCTCCTCCACATTGATCCAGACCGGCACGCTGCCGCTCTCGATCACCAGATTATTGAACGTAACGTCATGCAGGTCCAGGTGCCCGGTACAACCGGAGCGCAGGTAACGCTTCGGATTGTTGATATTGATCCCGTTCCCCCGTCCGCAAATAACCAGATCGCCAAATGTGCAATGCCGGATCGTGCCGTCGCTGGGACAGCCTACCCGGATGCCCTGACAACGGCTGTCCAGCGTGCAGTTGGTCATGGTGACGTTTTCGCAGACCGGTTCTTTGCCGTCCGGTTTGGGGATGGCGCGCAGGATGAAACAGTCGTCGCCGGTACGGAAAAAGCTGTCGCTGACCGCAACATTGCGGCATTCGTCGATATCGATGCCGTCATTGTTGATCATCTGCTGGTTGCCTTCGACCCGAATCCGGTGAATCCAGACGTTTTCGCAACGGATCAACCACATGGTCCAACCCGGCGAGTCGACGAACGATGTGCCTTCCAGCCGAACGCCGCGGCAGTTGTAGAACTGCACCATGCGCGGACGCGGATGCGGCGGTTTGGCGAAAAACACCCCTTCCGGTACGTTGCGGTCGTAAAATTCAGGACCCGCGCCCAGACGTGTCCTAACAATTAGCAAAAAAGGCGGAGCCAAACTTTGTCCGTAACAG
>CALABZ010000283.1 GCA_937888615.1 uncultured Lentisphaeria bacterium
CGAATCTGGCTGCCATCCGCCGCGCGGGACCTTTTCAGCAGCCATGCCTCCGTTAAAAGCGCAGTCATAGAGAACAAAACGATAAAAATTGTTCTGGAAAAAACCGCAGCCACCTTGCCGTTGATCCTGCGGAAAACAATCATTGTAAAAGCGGCTTCCCCGGGTTTTACCGTCGATTATCAACTGGTCAATAACGGTTCCGCCAATTGTGAATTTTCCCTGTGGGTCAAAAACATGCTTCCGGTACTGTCCGGCAGTCCGTTATACTTCAATGAACGCGACAACAAAATGTCCCCGGTCGATTCCTCCCACGGCGAACATATTTATACCGCCGGACAAGGATTTCACCCGGGGTTTCCGCCCACGATCGTACGCGGAGTGCTCTCCGGGGCAAAATCAACCGCCCAATCCGGCGGCCTGAAAATCACCGTCGCCAATGATTACACGAAACTGATGAATTACTACTACTGGACCTCCCCGACTATAGCGACATGGGAATGGATGTATAAACCGGCCACGCTGGCGCCAGGTCAAAGCTGGCAAACCACCACCGGCTATTCCGTCACCTGGAACCAGTAAAGTTCTTCCGGGCAGGGCGAACGCATCCCATCTCCAGCCCGCGTCGGAAATAAAAAAAAAGCCTCCCGGCGTATACCGGAAGGCTTGAATGAACTTTAGCTGAAATCAGATTTCTTCGCCGACTTCCCAGCGGAGAAAACGTTTGACTTTGGCTTTCGGGTACATTTTGGAGAACGAGGTCTTGTCGTCACGGATCCAGGGTTGTTTCACCAGACAGACTTCGCTGTACCATTTATTGATTTTGCCTTCGACGATTTTGTCGATCATGTTGGCGGGTTTGCCGACGAGCTGGGCCGCGGCAATGTCGCGTTCATGCTGAATTTTGTCGGCGGGGATGCAATCCGGGCAAATGTAAACCGGATTGAACGCCGCGACATGCATGCAGAGGTCGTTCAGGACCGTTTCATCGTCGATTCCGTCCACTTCGACGAGTACGCCGATACGGCCGGAGCCGTGCATATAGGAGGCGGCTTTGCCGGTGACGATCCAGCGGGCGGCACGGCGAATCTGCATATTTTCGCCGATGATGGCGATCATGCCGACCAGGTTTTCCCTTTCGAGTTCGTTCAACTTTTCGCTGACGCAGCCGTCGGCTTCAATGCTCAGGGCTTTGTCGGCGATGTCTTTGACGAAATCCTGGAATTTATCGGTCTTCGAAACGAAGTCGGTTTCGCAGAGGATTTCAACCATCGAAGCTTTGCCGTCCTTGATGGAGGCGGCGCATTTGCCTTCTTTGGTAGCGCGGGCGGCTTTCTTTTCGGCTTTCAGGATGCCGGATTTGCGGAGGTGGTCGACAGCGTTTTCGATATCGCCGAGGGCGGCTTCAAGAGCGCGTTTGCATTCCATCATACCGGCGCCGGTTTTGTCGCGCAGGCTTTTTACGAGTTCAGCGGTAATATTCATGTCTATAGTCTCCCTGATGATGGTTAATTATTCAGCTTTCGGGGCTTCTTCAGCAGCCGGAGCTTCTTCGGCTTTCGGGGCTTCTTCTACAGCCGGGGCTTCTTCTGCTTTCGGAGCTTCTTCGGCTTTCGGGGCTTCTTCGGCGGCTTCATCAGCCTTGCCCTTCACCGCGCGGCGGGCGCCGGGGCGGCCTTCGCCTTCCCTGCGGGGACGACGGCGGGGTTTCTTGTCTTCGCCTTCGGAGCTTTCTTCATTTTCCTTGCGGGCCTGACGTTCGGCTTCCTTGGCAATGCGTTCTTCTTCGACGCGTTTCTTATTGATTTCGGCAGCCACCTTGATGGCATCGACAAACAGGTCCATGATCAATTTGATGGATTTGACCGCGTCGTCGTTGGCGGCGACCGGGTAATCAATGAGTTCGGGGTTGCCGTTGGTATCGACGACCGCCACGATCGGAATATGGAGCTTGCGGGCTTCGCGAACGGCGATATCGTCGTTGCAGACGTCAATCACGACCATCGCGGCCGGGAGTTTCTTCATTTCGACGATCCCGTCAAGGTCACGGTGGAGTTTTTCGTTCTTACGGACGAGCTGGGAAAGTTCTTTCTTCTTCAAACCGCTGCATTCTTCGCCGCCGACGATTTTATCGATTTCAGCCATGCGGGCGATGCTCTTGCGGATGGTGATGTTGTTGGTCAGGGTGCCGCCGAGCCAGCGTTCGGACACGTAAAACATGCCGGTGGCTTCAGCCGCTTCGCGGATGACTTCCTGAGCCTGACGTTTGGTACCGACGAACAGGATATCGCCGCCGTTGCCGACGACTTTCTGCAGGAAATTGCAGGCATCGTTAATCTGGTACATGGTTCTGGTCAGGTCGATGATCGAAATACCGTTTTTGGCCCCGTATACGAAATGCTTCATCTTGGGGTTCCAGCGCTTGGTCTGATGTCCGAAATGACAACCGGCTTCCAACAGATCCTGAATCGTAATTTTAGCCATGACAATCTCCTTTGTCGGTTACGAAATCTTTTCCTTAAAATATTTTTCGAAAGACTTCATAGGGTTTGTTCTTTCCGGTCCGCCCCGGCCAAGGGCTTTCCGGCCTTATAAAGAAATGCTAATATACTGTCAATACGACAACTTTTCAAATAATCCGGGCCGTAAAAACGGCTGAAATTGACGTTTTTTTCATTCTTTTTGCGTTTTCAGCCATTGAGCGCAACAGTCGAACGCCCCGCATCATACGTCTTTGTCGTCACCGCGCCGCCGCGAAATACCTGCATTGCGCCGGATTCCGGGCTCTGGAGACAAATTTCCCCGCCGTCGAACGACTCGACATCGGCATGGGTCATCACCGCGACGTCACCGCAAATCGTAAGCGCAAAAATTTCACCCTCTTCAACCGTGATTTCGTATTCCTGCTCCCCGAGCAGCAGCGTAACGGCGGTCGAAGCACGATCCCACCAGCGAATGTTCAGGAGGTAGATGGTCCGCCGCCCGTCTTTGCCGTCGTAAACCGCAAAATTGACATCCTCGCCGGCACGGACCCAGCCGCCGGCGCGTTCTTCGAGAACCACATTTTCGGCGCTCCGACGCATTTCGTTCTCATATTCGGCGCGAACCCGTGCGTGAACCGGATAGCAGTCATCGGCGAAATAAACGACCCGTCCGGCCCCGACATCACGGCGAATGATCCCGACTGCCTCGTGCCAACCCGATCCCAACAGTACATCCAGCGCGTATTCGCCGAACAGCCGGACAGGCCGGTTGCGGTCGACAGCGCCTGAAAGATGCGGACGCGCCAACAACAACGTGCCGCCGTTTTCAACGAATTCCAGCATTTTCGTACCATCCCCGGCTTCATACGTGTGCCAACCAAGGAACATCAGCACCCGGTAGCGTTTCCAATCGCCTTCGAACGGCACCAGGTCCAGCGGCCCGTAAGGAGTTCCGGTGTACCACCCCTGCGGTTCGTTCGGACACGGACAACGGTAGATGCCGCCGAACTTGCTACGCGGATAAAAAACGCCGAGCAGATCAAAGCTCTCCTCCGGCGCACCGAACTTCCAGTAGTCGCCCTCGCGCTGCCAGACATTGCCGCCGCGGGCAAAACAGCTCCAGCCGTCGTAACGCCCCTGTACCGCCGCCACCGGCACCAGCATCGAACCGCGCCTGCGGTGCGTCTGCATATAACGCCGGAAGCGGGTATGCGCCTCAAGATGGCGCAGGCAATTGGCACTGAAGCGGTCGTAATCGGCGTACTCGTTTTCCATCCGCCAAAGCCCCTCTTCGATATTCATTTCGGTGACGCCCTGCAAATAACAGGTGGCCAGCGACAGCCAATAACGTTCGGCATGTTCCGGCGTGTCGTGCGGAGTCGAACTCCATTGCGTCGCCAGGTGCGCGCCGTATTGTTCGGTGCCGTAAGCCCGCGAAGCCCCGCGCAATGCCGCCAGCACCACTTCCTCCGGCCCGTACATCTGTTCGGCGGAGCAAAACCGATAACCCGCCTGAAAAAAGTAGCGGAACAGCGTGGACGGCCCCGAATGCCGGGTCGATTCGCCACGCGCTTCGGCGAGGTTGCAGACGAAATCCGTCGCGGCTTCCTTCATGTTTCTCGCGCTCGTCGGATCGAAGAACCACCATGCGCGACTGCCGTTGCGTTTCGGACGCACATGCGGCTGGATACCGCCTTTGTCCACACCACGGGCCAACAGGTCGGCGTAGGGATCGTTCAGGTCGGCGGTGCCCCAGATTTTGTTGCCCCAGTAATAAAACGAACCGTCGTTTTCGTGAGCTTGACGGCCGCGATATCCGGGCCCCGCCACCAGCGAATCAGGCGGATTCGCCCCCATGCCGGGCAGTTCGCGCCCGTCGACCATTACCGTATAAGCCATGCCGAGTTGGTTCAGGAACGGAATAATTGTTTTCCAGCCCGCTTCGTTGACGGCGTGGGCGCCGCCCCAACGGTACGCTTGGCGAAAACACAGGGCGTTGCCGATCCGGTTCCCGGCGTACCACTCCAGATAACGCATGAAATCGGTCGGATTCTGGTTGACGAAAACCGCGTCACCGGTGGAAAGATAGATGCCGTCGTGTTCCCCGGTCATGACCTGTTTCACCGTAAAGGAATCCCGAAAATTTTCCGACTCCAGCACCACCTCGCGTCCAATGCCCGGTTCCAGCGGCGGAAGCGTCAGCACCTGATAACCGGCGGCGGCGAAACACTGGCCGTTGACCGTTACGCCGGGGCGGGCGGTTTTTAGAAAAACGCGGCACGGTTCGTCCGCGCGCAGGAACTCCGGCGCGGCGAGGATTTCGAACTCATGGTTGCCGTATTCGAACAGTTCGACTTTCTGGAACACAAACCCAAGCGCACTCTCATAGTCGGCGGTCAGTTTGAAACGGAGTTTATGGCGGCCGGGGGCGAGCTCGCCCGCCGCGATTTCAAATTCCGGACGGCGATAAATCGACGTGTATTTCTTTCCTTTGAATACCGGCCGACCATCAATCGCGATTTCAAACTCGGGCCAGTCGCGGCGTGACAGGTTTTCGCCGATGTAATTGTATTCCGGACGGCGGTATTGCTGGTGGTCCAGCGCCGGGATCGGGTTGTCCTCCCCATCGGTATAGAGGCGGGCGGAACCGAACATCGCCACTCCCTCGGCATTGCGGACGCCGATTCGGAGCAGCAGGGCCACCGCGTCCGCGGGCATGGTAAAGGTAACGGAAAATTTCGTCCAGTCATAAGACCCGGGTTCAAGATGCAGGGTCCGGCAGAGATCCGGCATGTCATAAGTGTCGTCGGGGTGGCGTCCTTTGCGGGCGCGGTAAATGCCGAGCTCGGCCACCGCCTCGCCGCCTTCACCAATGCACAGGTTTTCCGCCTTGCCGAAGATTTCGAAACGGTATTCGCGTCCGGGCAGGAACATGCCGCGGTGCAGTTTGATATAGGCGTTGCGCGGGTAGGTTTCGCCCTCGCAAACGATACGCATGGCGAATTTCTCGCGTGGCGTATCGCGAGTGGTCAGGATGTCTTCGATCGACATGCCTATATAATACGGATTGCCGGATTCCTGACGCCATTTCCAGAACATGTCCACCTCGCCGATCACCCGGATACCGTGCGTGACGGGCATCCCCCGGTCGGGAATGTCAAAATCCAGTTCATAGTGTTCTCCGGGCATAATCAGGGCGTCGCGACAGCCGTTCGCCAGGGCAATCAGGGCGGACTTCTCAAAAAATCTCATAGTGTGTGTGGTTCCTTGCCAAAAAGGTGAGATAAAATAATGCGGAAGACGTTCCGGGAAAATCCTCCCGAATCTTCCGATCAATAGAATTTAAATACACTGCTTCCCGAATTCCGGTTCTTTTCCAAATCGTCGTAGATCTTGTTCAGCTCCTCGGCCTCGACCGCATTGCTGCCTTTGATGGAACGGATGGGCTTATCCTCGCCTTTCAGGGAGAAAATATCGCGTTTCTTGCGGGCCAGCAGGGCATCATACTCCGCCTGGCTGCTGTTGGTGTTGATGCCGTCGAAACCCGGATCGACTTTCAACGCCTTGGCGTCGACTTTCAACGCCTTGGAATCGGCATTCTTTTTCTCCGCCGGAGGCTGTTTGACCAGAGGCTTGGCTTCGGGGGTACGGGCGGGAACCGGCGGTTCGGGGGTTTCGCGCGCGGGCAATCCGCGCATTCCCTGGAAAAATGAACAGCCACTCAGAAATACGGACAAAATGACGAAAGAAAATATTTTATACATCAGAAATCACCGCATTTTTTCTTTGATTTTTTTTACCGTTTCGGCGTGAAGGGAATCCATCAGCCGGGTTTGTTCGGGAGTCAGGAGGGGTTCAAGTTCTCTGCGTTGCATGTCCAGATTTTTCAGGATATCATCGACATGACGCTGGCGGGTGGCCCGGTATTCGTCAACCCACTTGTCCAGCATGGGCTCCAACGCTTTCTGCTGGTCGGGCGACAACCGGAGTTCATGGGTAAATTTCGACTGCAGATGAGTCCGGAAATCCTCGATCCGCCGCTGCTGGAACCGGTCGCACGCCGCCCAGCCGGTCACGATACCAAGGACAATCCCCGCCGACAGGATAATGATCATGGCGGCAAGCGCTTTATGTGAATGAAATGCGTGACTCATCAGTAACCTTCCATGTCCACAATGGCGAACGACGCGAAATCGCTATCCCATAAATCGCTGTTAAGCGTGAAATAAGTGGTAAAAATCATGGTCACCACCGCCAGCGCGGCCCAGGCGCTCCGCCAGAGGATGCGTTCCTGCCGCAGCGAAAGCCAGTAAGCACCGCCGCGCCGCCCGGAAACGGCCGCCATGCGGATTTCGTCCATCGTCGCGCACCGCCATTGCGGCGGCACAGCCGACACCGCGGAATCCGTCAGAAACGCTTCGCGGAAAACGCGTTCGATCCGATCTACTTTTTCCTTTTTCATCATCCGTCCATCCCGGCGATCAACAGGCGCATCTTATGACGGGCCCGCATCGCCCTGATTTTGGTTTTAGCGATACTCCAGTTCAAGACTTCCGCCGCCTCCTTCAGGAGGCGCCCCTGCAAATAAACCATATCCATCAACAACCGGTCCTCCGGCTTCAACTGTTCCAGCAACCAGTTCGTCAGCTCGGCCGCCTCCGCGCGGCGGGTCCGGTTCTCGTGCCCGTCAACGGACCGCCCGGCGCTGACATACTCCAGGAAATCCTGCATATCAACCCCTTCCGGTGCGCCCACGGCCTGATTTTTGGCCGCTCCGCGCTGCCGCCAGTAATCGCAGCAGCACCGCATGGCAATCACCGACAGCCAGTTCACGAACGGCTTGCGTCCGGCGTAATCCGGAAGCGAACGCCATGCCGCGACAAAGGCCGTTTGAGCCACATATGCCACATCCTGAGGCGGAATCCGTTTACCGGCGATGGCGAAAACCTGCGGACCGTACCGCTCCACCAACACATCGAACATGTCGGTCTCGCCTCCGGTAACCCTGGCAATGATTTCCGTATCACTGATATCTTTCATTCATATAGTCGGATTTGCCGCACCGGCGGTTACAATTTCCTGAAAATTTAATGACGCCGCTTATTTGGAACCTTTTTTCAGACGCTCGTGAGCGCCCAGGATCAAGTCGCGCGTTTCATCCCAGCCGATACAGGCGTCGGTAATCGATACCCCCGGCAACGGGGAAATCCCCGGAATAATCTGCTGTTGTCCGGCGCACAGGTTGCTCTCCAACATCAGGCCGTTGATCGCGGTCTCGCCGGCCAGCAGC
>CALABZ010000284.1 GCA_937888615.1 uncultured Lentisphaeria bacterium
GGCGGCAGGACCGTCGGTAATCGCCACGATTTTCAGTTTCGGGTAGATGTAAACGTTGCATGACAGTCAAGCGGCAATCCCTTTGATGCAAATGACTTCGGAACGGGTAACGATTCTGTATGACTTGGCGGATTCGGCCTATGATGCGGAAGAGATCAAGGACTTCTCGAAAAACTTGGTCATATTCCGGTTATTGATCCCAATCAACGCCGGGGCGGGAAAGTTGAGTTGGCTCCGGCACGAAAGATTCATTATCGGGAGCGCTCAGCAGTGGAACGCGGCAACTCGGATTTGAAAGACAATTACGGCGCACGCCATGTCAGAGTGAAAGGGCATTGGAAAGTTCTTTGCCACCTGATGTTCGGCGTGATCGCCATCACGGTGAAACAATTGTTCAACATGTTTGAATAGAATGATTTACGTTCGACCGTAAATGAGAATTATTAACACCCGTAGCAACGGGAACGGAGATTAACATACAAAAAACTGATTTTTTGCGGCTTTTTGAGAAAAAAACGTGTCGGATGTGTCAAGATGGTCTTGACGCACTGGAAAACGAGTTATTAACAGGAAAAAGCCAATCCTTTTGAAATGGTTCTATGGATTAAATATTTATTATCAAAGATAGAGTCGATCTATTGGAGCGTGCTCAAAAACTCCATGATTATTTCGGCGGCTGACTTTATCATCCCACATCCGGTTCAAACAGCGCGCTCCAGAAACCGGGAATAAAGACTCCCGGACGCATAAAAAAGGAACGCTATTTCAAGCGGTCTCCAAGAAACTGCCTGTAATACACCGGGCATGCCAACTTGAAATGCCTACTCCATTCAAATATCAGGTGTAAAAAACCAATCAACATGCTGGAGCTCCAATCGAATTTGCTCAAAATACGCTGCCGGCATCAAGCCTCGTTCACGTTTTTGCATAAGCAAGGTTATCATGTTTTTTTAAGTCGACCACATAATGCCATGCTGAAAATTGTATAAGAAAGCTCAATTATGCCATATTAGTTTATTTTTTGGCTATATATGAAAAAGAAGGTGTTGACTTTTTCGAGATTGCGCTGTATAATATACCAAATAGTTTGGAGTACTCCAAAATTACAAAAGGAATAAAGGTAAAAAATATCATATGTCGAAATACTCGGATAATTTTTACAGAAAAACGAAAGAGTCTTTAAATTCCAACAAGGGATATCTGGATGTTTTTCGTGTTTTAAGCAAATACATCGTTGCCGGAGACATCACTTTTGGCGAAAAGCTTCCTGTTGAGCGTATGATGTCTGAAAAATTAAATATCAATCGCATCACTTTACAACGAGCTTATAAACAACTTGTTTCCGATGGCTATGCCGTGCACAAAAAGGGGTACGGCTATTATGTTTGTTACCAGCCCATAGCCGGAAGGATTCAAAACGATATATATATACCACTACCCAGAAACTTCAAGCTGCAATTTTTTCATGAACTGATAATTTCCAAGATCTTAAAAGAAGCAAACAGAACATATTCTTTCGTCAATTTTGATTTTCCCGATTGTTCAAAAGAGCTGAAGAATTGCGGCTTACTTTATTTTTATCTCGGGGATCTTCATCAAAGGGAAGAGTTTGAAAAATATCATCATCTACTGCCGATAACCATCATAGACAATCCGCTTAATCTTGACCTGGGCGATTCGATCGTACTGGATAATATGGGGGCAATATCCATCGGAATGGATTATCTTACCAGTCTGGGCCATGAAAAAATTATGTTTTTAATCGACCAGGATTGTGACTCAAGTCATTTACGAAAAGAAAGTTTTATGAAACCCGCCCGCCTTTTTGGCGTTGAAAGCAAAGTATGTGTATCAAGCATAGACCATTTCGTGGAGGAGATAAGGGAAATGCTGCGTTCCCCGAAGAGGCCGTCGGCAGTATTTGCCGCCAACCCGCTGATCTGTCTGACTGTTCTCGGAATAATCTATCAGGAAGGATTAAAGATACCTGAGGATATCAGCGTTTTATGTTGCGGGAACTATGGTTTTCTTAATTATATATTGCCCAAGGTCAGTTATGTTGATCTCAATTATGAAGAACTGGCAAAACAGGCAATCCAGAATCTGATTCAGCATATACAGGGACATATTGAGGAATCCGGACGACAAATAATAATCCCCGCGGTTCTTCAGGTGGAAGATTCGTGCAGAGCGGTGAAATAAATACAGGTGATTGAAAAAGGAGGCTTGAAAATCCTGTTGGCAGAACAACGCTCATATTCCCTTATCGAAAAATAAATAAAAAAGGAAAGTTGACGGAATGAAAAAATATGAAAATTTTACACTTATAGAATTACTGGTTGTTATAGCTATTATAGCTATATTGGCAAGTTTATTGCTGCCGGCATTGAACAAAGCTCGGGAAAAGGCCAAAGCAGTGAGTTGCACAAGTAATATGAAGCAATCCATTCTTTCGATTGTACAATATGCCACGGACAATGGGGGCTGGCAGCCGTCGTATTCGCAGTATCCATATATTGACGGCCAACAATTTACCTGGGCTAATTTTCTGAAGTACGGGAATTATATTCCGGATTTCAAAAGTTCGAGATGTCCGGGAATGGTATACATGAGTACGGCTTACACAGAAGCCAATAATCCTTATGAAATATTTGGAATGAGGCGGGATATAAGCGACTCCACCTACTGGTTTTCCAACAAAAACTTAATCCATCCATCTTCAACAGTAATATTGGGAGACTCCGTCCAGAAATATACCAAAGGGACTCTTTCATATTGGCGGCAGGGCTATTATTTTATCGATACCGTTCCCGGCCGCGATCTTGACTATACGTTGCATCTTCGCCATTCCAACGGGACAAACTGCGGGTTTGCGGATGGTCATGCCCAAAGACTTGAGGCTGCTCAAATCGGTCAGTTGGATGACGGGTTGAGTAAAATTTCCGCATGTAGAAATGAATCATACGCAACAATAACTTTTTAACAATCCGATAAAAAAACAATATGTTGAAAATAAAAATAATTATCGTTGTTGTTTGCTACGCATCAATTTTTTACGGTATTGAATTGAAAAATGTCCATATCCGCTCAAGCACCACGGTAGACCTGAGTGACCTTCAATCAATCGTCAGAGATGTAATAAAACCGGAAATGACCAACCGCCAGAAAGCCGTTAAATTATATCATTTTCTGCGTACTCATGCTTATTCCAGACATTATCCTACGGAGTTCTGTCACAGGGCCTTCGGAAACGCCACGGAATATCCGATCGCACTCCTGAACATCTATCCCTGGGGGCAGTGTGAAACCTGGCATAACCTGGCGGCAGACGTATTTTCAGCAGCCGGCTTCAAATGCCGTAAACGGATTTTCATGGATTTGGGCGGGCATTTTTTCGTCGAAGTCTATTATGACGGGAAATGGCATTATATTGATCCGAGCCAGGGGTTTTACTTCTGCTTGCGAGATGGGAAGACGATAGCCTCGGTCGAAGATTTAAGGAAAGACCCGACCCTGATAACCAAACCAGTCAGCAAGGAAGGCTTCTTGTGGGACATTTCGGACTCCGCACTGGAAAAATATGCCGAGCAGATTTGCGGCAAAATTATTATCAGCAAACGCGGAAGTGATGCAGATGGAATACATATGCCGGAAAAAAAATGCCATTCGATGAAAATCAACTTATACACAGGTGACACATATATGCTCAGCTCCGATAAGTTAGGCCCAAAAGGAATCTGGTACTACCCGCCAAAAATCCCGGCTTCGGTTTTTAAGGAGATAAACAAAAAGAATAAACAGCGCAACATAACCCTCCCCGATATCGGACCTTATCCCTGGACGGACCGGGAAGTAAATAAAAACTGGAAATATGCCGGGTTCGCCAACGGGTTTCTGGAATTCCGACCGCAAATTGATTGCGACGGCAAAGTCAGCAGACTGCTCAACACGAGTATGCTTGATATTTCAAATACAGGCCCTCTGACTTTCAGCGTCAAAGCCGGAACAGGAAGCGCCGTATGGTTTTTTTCGGTGCCGTTCGTCCCGGTCGAAGGAGAAGTCTGTTTCGAAAAAGAGCCCGGAGGAAGTGTAGATATTTTCATCTCAGTAAACAATGGCAAAGAATGGGTAAAAGTCGCGTCCGCGAATGCGGAAGAACAGGGGAAATGCGGTTTTAAGTTGAGAGAATTTATTCTTGGAGCTTATCAATATCAGATAAAGATGACATTAACGGGAAAGACCGCTGTAAGATGCTTATTTTTCCGAACCATTTTCCAAATGTCTCCGGCGGCCGTTCCTGGCCTTGCTTCCGGCAAAAACGTCATAACATTTATTACCGAAAATCCCGATGCGTTAAAACAGGCTCACGCAAGTATTGAATACCGTTGGGAAGAAAAGACCGACCATAAAACGGTAAACAAGAAAATGCAAAAGAGTCTGACCGGCAGCCCTCAATCATTTGAAATAGATTGCCAGGGTTCTGAAGTAAAAAACAATCAGATAATAATATCGATAAAATAACCAGGAAATTTCCATGCATAAATTTATTTTATTATTGTTGTTCTCAATCATGATCTGTCCGATAAAGTCCAAAGCGGAACAACTCAATAATCTGGTGGATGAATTATATAGTCAGCAAAATATATCATTCAATGGCAACTTGCAGTTAAATATTCATTCATCCAAAGCCGGGTGGGTTTACCTCAAACTGGAAGCGAAAGATGAACTACCCGACCAGACCGTACTCCATATAGACCGAGAAAAATCATTCAATCTGAAACCGGATGCGAAAGAACAGAAAAAATCTGAAACCATGTTTTTTCTTGCGCCTGGCGGACATGAGTTGGAAATCGAAGGCAAAAGCGGCGTTGAATTCAAAGAAATCATTTTACGGCAAGTACCTGAAATGCTGTATTGCAGTCTGGGATATGATCCTGCGGTAGCCGCCGGAAAATCTTTTGGACCTTATGACTTGAAGTTTTTAAAAGAAAGCGGTTTCCTTAATACCACGAATGTTATGATCATATTCAGAAAAAAATCGGATATGGAGCAATGTGCATCGTCGGAAGACCAGAAAACCTTTCTGACTGATTGGCAAAAATCCGGGAAACGGCTTTTCAATATGTCAGATGTTTCCGAAAGTATGGGAGCAAAAAACTATTCAAACTGGGCTTCTGCAATTTCTCCGGCATGGGTTGATGGCATCATTGTCGATGAATTCGGGACATCGCATGACTTGGATAGTTACGTGCCGCTCCTGAAAAAACTGCACGCGAACTTTCCCGGCAAAGATTTTTATCCGTGGATTGGGCACGGTTACGTTGATGATGACCTTACTTTCGATCCGCGTAAAGAAAAAGCCGGAAAATTTGAAAAATTCATCAATACTCTGATTGCATGCGATTATAAATTTGTACCGGAAAGATATTTCTCTGATTTCTGGCCCACCCGTCAGGAAGCCTTCCAATCGATAAAAAGAACCCTCATACGGGATATGAAACTGTGGCAGAAAGCTTTTCCCGGTTGCGAAAAGAACATGATAATTTGTGTCAACAGTTTCGTACTGGAAAACTGTAGCAGAAATGTGAATCCGGCAAATGATTATAAAATTGTCATGGACTACGTAATGAACTGCCTGGCAAATGTTCCGGAGTTCAAGGGATTGTATGGAATAATGGCCTGGGGGGCGCGCGGCGCAGATCCTGAGACGATGCGCTGGCAGGCGGCTTTGCAAAGGCATTACTGCCTGGAGGGCAGAAAAGATATGCTTTCAGAGAAATACGGTTTCCAATACAAAACCGATTTCCTGGAGAATCCGGATTTCGAGGACGGAATAAAAGGATGGAATATAAATCCCGCAGAGAAAAACAGTATTAAAAACTTAATGATAAATGACTTAGGAGTATCACAAGGGCGAAAACCGGCTTCTGTTTTACGGGGTAAATCGGGAAATCACGCGCTCTGCATGATCCGTTCATCCCAAATGTCCAATCAGATTAATCAGAATATAAAAAATTTGATACCGGGCAAAACATATTCACTTAAAATATTAGCGGTTAATCCTGATGATTTGAGGAAGAAACAATTATCAAAGCTCGATATAAAAATCAAAAATGCCGACCTTGTCAATGAGTCATGCCGTTGTTTCCTTTATACCGGTAAACGCCAAAAGAAAGACTATCATTACTGCACATATTATTATTTTGTATTCAAGGCAAAAGCCCCGAATGCCGAACTGGTCATCTCCGATTTTCCCGACAAGGGGGAACCTCGGCCCGTCCCGGATAAAATCGCGATTAATTTTGTTGAAGCTCAACCGTATTTCGAATAAGCCAAAAAACAACTTGACAGTAAGGATTGAAAATCTCATGAAAAAAATAGTTTCTGTAAAAAAGCATATGATTACGCCGTACAAACGGAAATATACCGGCACTGTTGATGATATTTTTGAACGGGTAAACAACGACAGCGACTTCAAAAAGAATTATTATTCATTCACCAGCCTGGCATATGACCGTAACCGGAATATCTTGTTTTGCGGCAATACGAACTTCAGCAATAATCTTTTACATTCGTTCGATATAGAAACAAAAGAGTTCGAATCTCTGGGCTATTCCGAATTCGGAGAACAGTTTGAAATAAAGATCCATCGCGGATTGGAATTGGCTTCTGACGGAATGATATACGGCGCGACAAGCTGCTTGCATTATGAAGACAGGCGGTTGGAAGGGCCCGGCGGCAAAATTTTCAAATATGATTTTGACAATAAGTCATACGAAACGATCTCCATTCCCTCGCCGCATGATTACATACAAACCATTTCCCTGGATGAAAAAAGAGGCATGATATATGGCTACACTTATCCGGTGTTTAATTTTTTCGCATATTCCATCAAAGAAAAAAGAGTTATATATCACCAATTCATGAACAGCATCAGCCATATTTCCGCGATTGATGACCTTGGAGGCTTTTGGGGGACCTGGAGCTGGCGGCATTTACTTTTCAGGTATGACCCGGCATGCAATAAAGTGAAATTTTATAAGCACGGCTTCCCCGAAAAAGGCGGTGACCTGATGTACCGAAACGCAGGCCCCATCGATTCAATGCTAAACGGAGGCGACGGCTACCTCTATGTGGCCACCGACCTGGGTAGTTTATATAAGCTGAACCCGGAAAATGGCGACGTGGAATTTTTGGGGAAACCGTTTTCAGGTATCAGAATGCCCGGGCTGGCAATGGATGATAATGGTTTGATGTATATGTCAGGCGGAGACGACTATAACTGTCAGTTGGCTGCTTACGACAGGAAAAGCAAAAGTTTCACCAACCTTGGCGGAATAATCAGTGATGATGGCGAATGCTGTTTTCGCACTCATGATATAGAGCTGGTGGGACGCACGATTTATGTAGGTGAAACCGACAACCCGAACCGTACGGACTATCTCTGGGAGTGCCTGATCGAAGACAACGGATTATTAAGCTGAAATCTTTCGCAAGCTCGAACTGTTTCCGGAATCCTGGAATTACTCCTCTGATGATTCTGGAATACAGTATTTCGACAGGACCGGATGACGGCTTTTGCATGAGGTTTTCATTTCGCATCGGCTGAAAGATATCTTTGTCCTGACATCGGATCCGATGAAAGCGTCGGAATTTTTATCCGTCCCCGTCCGGACACGGCTTTATGGATAGGCTTCAAGGTAAATGTCAACGGTTTTGTCGGTCTGTTCAGGATTTCCGCAGAACCATCCCGGATGACCGGTCGGGGTACCGCGTTTCTGCTGAGCGTTGGGGCTTTCAAGTCCCTTGATTGGTTTTTGAAACTTATGGGCACCTCTGAAAATTGGACAACGTGGCTCAAAAACGCGTCTTGCGTCCGGCACTTGTAAAATCACAACTCCGAACCGCGGTGCGTTGTTTTTCCGCTCAAGCCAATTTTCAGAGCTTAAGTAAATCTCTTTATATAAAGGACGACAGACATATGGGGTTGCTCGATTATTTGATTTTTTTACTGCCGACAACCGGTATAATGATGTTGGGATTCCATTCCCGCAAATATATTCGGGGAGTGGTCGATTTTCTTTCCGCCGGACGACTCTGCGGCCGCTATCTGCTGACGATAGGAGACATCGCCAACGGTATCAGTATCATCGGCATTCTCTCTTTTATCGAACAGAAATACAAGGTTGGATTTGCCGTTAATTTCTGGATGCAAATGATGGTTCCCGTTTCCATTACGCTGGCGCTGACCGGATACTGCGTCTACCGCTTTCGTGAGACCAAGGCACAAAGTATCGGGCAATTTCTTGAAATGCGTTACGGCAGTCGAGGGCTGCGCTTTTACACATCCGGGGTACGGGTTTTGGCGGAAATGCTTGCCCATTCCATTATGCCGGCGGTCGCGGCAAGGTTCTTCATGTATTTTCTCGGGTTGCCGGAATATTTTTCAATAGGCGGTTTTGTTTTATCTACTTATATAACGCTGATGGTTGTCTGCATGTCGCTGGCGATCACCCTGATCTGTTGCGGCGGAACGTTGACCATCGTCCTGACCGACACGATTCAAGGTTTATTCTGCGTTCCGATCATGCTGTTGCTTGGTATCTTTCTCTTCTCAAAATTTGACTGGGGTTCACAGATTCTGCCGGTGATTTCCGACCGGATCGCCGGAGAAAGTTTCATTAACGCCTTTGATATCGAGAATGCCCGGGATTTCAACATTTTTTCGATTGTAGTCTCCCTGGTCATCTCCATTCTTCATCGTGCGACCTGGCTTGGCGGCGGCGCATCCGGTGCCGCACGGACGCCTCACGAGCAGAAAATGGCGGCGTTGCTGGGTCAATGGCGCGGAATCCTTGGCGGGCTGCTGTATGTGGTGATTGCCATCAGTATCATGACGATACTCAACCATAAGGATTTTGCCAGGGACGCCCGTGATATCCGTACCGAAATCGCCACCCGCGCGACCAACGATATCTTAAGCGACCGGACGCAGCGGAAACAGATGATAGCCGCATTTGAGAAAATTCCGGCGCAGACCCATGTTGTCGGCCGCGACAAACCGTTAAGCAACAAAAAAAATCTTGAAACGGTCTATCTGGAAACCGCGGAACGGGTGCTTGCCGATGCTCCCGGTGGACGGGGTAAAATTCAGGAATTCCGCAGTCTCTATCACCAGCAGATGATGTCAGTTGTCATGCACCACCTGTTAGGGAGGGGGCTGCTGGGTTTGTTCGCATTGATGATGATTCTGGCAATGATTTCGACGGATGACAGTTACATTTTCAGTTCGACCCAGACGATTGTGCAGGATCTCATTCTGCCGTTTTTCAAAAAACCGCCCAGTCCGCATCTTCACATATGGATGTTGCGGCTGAGCGCTATTGGTGTCGGAGCGTTTTTCCTGATTTGTTCAATCTCGTTTGCTCAGATGGATTACATCGAATTATTCCGCATGACGGTTCTGCCGATTTACCTCGGAGGTTGCGGTCCGGTACTGGTTTTGGGCTTATACAGTCGTTTCGGTACCCGACAGGCGGCATGGACCAGTATGCTTTCAGGAACCGGACTGTCGCTAATGTTTATATCCCTGCAGCGCAACTGGACGAATATCATATATCCAACCCTGGAACGCTATGAACTGGTGGATATAACCGGGCGGGCATTCGAACTGTTCTCCCGGCCGTTGAATCCTTACGTGTGCTGGGAAATGAATCCCTATAAGTTTCCGATCAACAGTTTTGAATCACTTTTCATGATCATGATGACCACATTGGCACTGTACATCGCCGTGTCTTGTCTGACGTTCCAGGAGCCCTTCAATCTGGAGAGAATGCTTCATCGCGGCATTTACAATATTGACGGTACGCTCAAATCCAAAACAGAATGGAGTTTCCGCCATATTCTGAAAACACTGGCCGGCATTACCCCGACGCACACGTTCGGAGATAAATGCATTGCCTGGAGTCTTATGGCATATAGTTATCTGTACACATTTTTCGGAACCTTTCTTGCCGTCATCATCTGGAATCTGATTTTTCCGTGGCCTGAAAAATGGTGGGGTACCTATTTTCTGATTGTCTTTATCATGGTTCCGATGTTCATGGCGGTCATTACGGCGGTTTGGTTCTGGTTGGGCGGCATTATCGATATGCGGAACCTGCTGCGTGACCTGAAGAACAGAACCGCCGACGATCTTGACAATGGAATGGTTCGAGATGGGGTTTCGATGGCCGATTTGGCCGTTTTCAATACGATTGAGAAAAAGGAATGCGAGAAGGAAGAGTAAACATCTTTATCACCGTGTTTTACCGGGAAATCGTAAAGGATACCGTTCCGGAAAAGTTTCTAAGAGAGCCATTTGTAACGGCGTCCGGAATCGCCGCTTCCTGCTCGAAATGGAACGGCTGAAGCCTCATGCTTCGGGAACCGAATCGGCAATTTTCTGAATTTGCAGGGTTTTGCGGGATGCCTCGATAATCTGTTCGGTGGATAATGCATCCGGTTGATCATGAAGGTCATTCAAGAAACTTTCAAGGCATCCGCCGGGGCGCGGGGGTTGCAGCTTTTCAGTGACTACACTGGAGCTTCCATTCATCGCCAAGTGTACGGAATCAAAATTCCAGGCAATTTCCATAATCCCGTCGGTAAAGTATTGCCAATAAGGATTTTCCAGCCATTCATCGAGAACGGCTTCATCACTCATACCGCTGGCGTATTTGAGGGAGTGTAACGCCACCATCAACCGCACCGAACAGGACGAGCGACCATTATCGGCACAAAAACATTCCTGTAGTCCATCCTCAAAACTCTGCCAGTCGATTGCGTCAGCCAATTTCACCATCGCATGCCGTCTCGAAACAATATCTACCAACAATGGCTTGAACAAATGGCTCTGTACGCTGCCGGAATTATTACTTTTCGTCATCATATTGCAAGTTTTCTTTCGCGATTAACACCTTTTCTTGCAATAATATACCAGCAAACAGCAAATTTTTCTATTGATATTCAAGCATTTGAATACTTTTTCATGATCGACTATTCTACAGGTAAATCAATCGGATAAACACCTGAAAGTCGGCTAAAGCGTACACTATTCGGCGGTCATGCCCAAGTATTTCAAAAAGAGTTGGTCCCTGGCGACCGATTCGGTAGACCATCGATAATTACCCATGGCGGTTTGTACGTCGGTCGTTTCAATGCAATCGAACCAGTCCAGAATCTGAGCAAGAGAACGTTGCTCAAGCCACTTGTCGAGTTTCTTTTCGAGTGCGATAAGCGCTTGGGACTTTCCGATTTCCTTTCCCCCGAGCCGGGCTTTCACTTCGCTTATTTTCTTCATCAGGAAGCAATGATACCCCAATGCGATAAACTGTACGAATTGTCGTCCCCTCAGATTGTCGGGATACCATGTCTGCGGCCGCGCCCCGTCAAGTCCGCCCTTTTGTACGGCAAACAACTCTTCAATTTTTTCCCGTAGCCGATAGTTTTCCAGCGTGGTAAACGTGTCCATGGCCTGATTGCCGACCAAGCCATTGCCGAAGTACCGCTTTGCTTCGGCAATGGCTTGGTCGTTGAAGCCGATTTTCAGTTGTCCGCCGCGCCCCTTTTTCGAGCAGACCAGATACCGGCCTATTTTTCTCTGCGCGGCTTTCGTGAACTCGGTTGCCCCGGCTTCCATTTGCGCCTTGAGTTCAAGCAGGTCTTTGCGAAAGGAGAGTTCTTTCTTGGCTTCGTTGTCGTGAGAATAGAATACATGCACGTACAGGCGACGGGAGAACGTTTCCTGTTCGCCGGCGGCCTTGCCGTTGCGCGACCGCTGACGCTCCCGGCTGAACTCGTGCATTCTGAGTGCCGTGGCGCCGCAGACGGTCGGATCGAACGGACAGGTGCTTGACATGCTCGCGAGCGGTTCGCGAAGCGCGTCCACGGTTTCGCGGACCCAGGTCACGTCGGAATCGACCAGGGTCAGGAATTTCACGTTGCGCAGGACAAATTCCATCATGTTGTTTTGACTGTAATAACCGTTGTCGGTAACGATCACGGGACTTTCCAAGTTGAGGCACTTGAGTTGCGTCAAGGTGTTTTCAATCGATATGACATCCGGGACATTTCCGGGCTGCTTGGCAAAGGCCAGCGGTTCGCGAGCCTTCACGGAATACAACGTCAACAACTTGATGGTGTT
This sequence comes from uncultured Lentisphaeria bacterium, assembly GCA_937888615.1. Lineage (GTDB taxonomy): Bacteria > Verrucomicrobiota > Lentisphaeria > Victivallales > Victivallaceae > UBA5239. The sequence continues at coordinate 12,185 of CALABZ010000284.1, forward strand.
CAGTCCGTCCCCGTCCTTGTTGAAACCCCGCCGCGCTTCCGACTGATTTTCGGAGTAGGTCGAAATGGTGGTCGAGTCAAACGCCAACACCATGGACTTGTCCAGACGTGCTGCGCGGGATGAAAAATAGCTCTGAACTCCGTTTTCATTGCGGCCGATATCTTTGAACAGGTTGCCGTACACGTCTTCGCTGATCCCTTCACCATACGGAAGCGAGTGCATGACCTGCCAACTCTCAAGGCGCGGCAACGTATTGCCGCCGGAACCGATCCAATAACGGGCGATGGAAAGGATTTTGGCGGCATCACCCTCACTGAACGAGGTAAATACATCATCATCAATCCCGGAGGCCTGACCGACCCATTCCAGAATATCGGTGAGGCCGGTGTGTCTGCGTACCGTACCCATAAAGCCCCTCTCCCCCTTGTGTTTTTTCGGGCGCGTGGATACTATTTCCTGCATTCCGAACTTGATTTTTCCCTTGAGCGCCTGGCTGACGGTATAGGTATTCCGGGTCTTTTCGTTATAGGCGGTAATCCGCTCATAGATATAAATATCGCCGTTGGGACGCCGTTCCCGACGTTCTCCGACGTGAGTTTTTCCGGTTATCGGTTTAGACATTGCTCAGTTTCCTTTTTTACATGTATGTATTAATATAATACGTGCATGTTAAAAAGCAAGAAAAAAAGCACGATTGGGATAAAAATCGTGCCCGGGGAACGGTTTATTCGCTTAAAGTGTACGCTTTAGACGACTTTCAGGTTGTTCAATTTTCCCTTTGGCACGTCCCAACGGCTTATTATTCAGGTTTGATTTCAGGTCGCGGTGAGATATTCATCCGGGTTGAGGTCGGGGCTGTAGCTCGGCAGAAAAAAGATCTTGATGAAAGCCGCGTTCTCCCGCAAAAAAACATCCAGCTTTTTGCTGTGATGCACTCGCAAATTATCCAGAATCAAAAATACTTTACGGTCATTTTGCCGGATCAACCGCTCCATAAATTGGATCAGCAGTTGAGCCGTCATCGTTTCTTTGTAGAACATGAAATGAGCTTTTCCCTGGTTGGTGATGGCACTGATCATGTTGACTTTTTCATGTACCAGATTCACATTTTGCACCGGCGTTTTACCATTGGGGGCATAACTGCGCCCCTTGGCTTCGTCATTGCAAATACCGGTCTCGTCCCCCCGGAAAATATCCGCATCTTCAGATTTCGCCTATTTCCGTGTAATTCTTACATTTACCGCTTTGATACAATCGCACGGCCTGTTTACGCCGCTCTTCGAGGGCGACCTTATTGAGTTTTCATACAAAAATATACTCCGCTAAATTTTAAATGCAAGATAATTAATTGCCAAATCTATAGCATAGTTCAGAATCGATATTATCACCCACTACACTGACCAGATATACCTCCGCGTCCTGTTTGGTCGCATGGTCTCTGATTAGCCGGGAAATCGTCCCCCCGCATATAGATCAAATTTGTTTACGTCTTTCTCTGAAGCAATATGTTGAAAAAAATTTCAGCTTCGAAACTTTATCATAAAAATCCCCAGGATAATTGCGGTCAGAGAAATTAATTGCCGGGCATTTAGCTTTTCTTTAAGTTTGACTCTTGTGAAGACCGTATAAATAATGATTTCAGAAGAACAGGCGATGGGGAAAACAACTCCGGCTTGTCCGTGTAAGCTCATCAACCGGAACGCCCAAAAGAGAATCAATGCTGACGCGGCGGCAAAACTTCCCCACAGAAAGCAATAGCGTAATAATTTCCTTATCTCTATTTTGTGATTGCTTCTGCTTACCGGAATAAGAATGGCAAAACATACAGTCGTAGTCATCATAATTATGAACGAGCTCGTAATTGGCGAGATTTTGATGGCCGCGTTTTGGGGCAAGGAAGGAAAAAGAACAAATATCTGACTGACGCCCAACATCAGCATTGCGGTCAAGGCAATCATAATCCGGCGGAATTCAGGAGATTTCTCAGACTCAGGCTGTCGTCCCGGCACCACCAGTAATATGGCAATTGCCACAGTTATAATTCCCAGTAAATTAAGAACGGTTATTTGCTCGCCCCAGAATATCCCGCTGTAAAGAAACGGGATAATAAAACCCAATTGCGGAATCGCATATACGAATGCACAGCCACCGGATTTCAGGTTTAACATTATGGTTGCCTGACCGATGCCGTTTATAAGAGACCCTGCGGCAAGCATCATAATCGCCGGCAATTTAGTCACGGTAAAATCTCCCGTGCCACCTGAAATAAATAAGTAAATTCCCAGCAATATGGAAGCCCATAATGATCCGATAAAATAAAATTTCCTTATGGAACAATTATTTCGCCTTGCACTGGTAACCGTTATCCCGGCGCCGGTCCAGGTTATTCCAAGCAGAAATACGACTAGCAAACCGATATTCATAGGTATATGAGATTCCCTTTTAAGTAACAAAAATTCAAAAAAACAACAATAGATGAAAATTACAGCCCCAGCAGCCGGACCGCAAAAATCCGGCAGACGGGGTTACGGATATGGGCAGCTAATTCCAGCTGGCAGACACGAATAAAGCCATTGCCGATTTTCTTTTCCGCAACTGCCGTTTCAGCGTTCCAGTCCGCTTTCCAGTCTCCGTTTCCGCTGGTAAGTATGGGCTGCCATTTTTCATCACCGCCGCTGAAAGTAGATGACATAAAAGGAGTCACACAGTCATGCCGTTCATCATACCAAAAACGAAAATCATTTGTCTTGAATCCCTCAACCAGCCGGTGCCCTGTCCGGCATGAGACAAAATGAACCGGCCCCATCCCGCATTTCCTGACCGTCAATTCCGTTCCGGCAATCATGTGCCGCCCGGGCGGAAGTTCCAGAAAAACGACTGTCGCACCCGATTCAGCCCGTTCCACGAGCAAATCCATCACTCCGGCGGCCTTGGCCGGATCGTCGACAATAATAGTCTCCGCCTCCTGTATATTATCGGTAAACACCGCCGGTATTCCCAGTTTCTCCGCCAGTTCCGCGGCCGGACCGTTTTCCTTGCCAAGTACAAGGACATGGCGTTTACACGAGGGTACCGCGCAGTCCGGAAATATATCCATTGTCAATGACGTGTCATGCAGCAGCACACCTTTATCATCCACAAGGCCGATTCTGACGGAGCATTCGGACCGCTTGCTGATCTCCGGCACTTTAAATCGTATATATCCCTGGAATTTTGCGGAACATGCCGGAATGACAGCGGCAAACCGTCCGCTCTGGATTGGCTTATTGTCAAGTTCGACGTTGTACTGCAAAATATGATTCTCACCGGCATGCGCATAGTCGTTGCAAATCCACACTTCCGGGGCAATCTCCTCGCCGACGAAGAAGGTCTGCCGGTCGGAACGCAGATTAACCATCAGCGGAGTAAGCGCTTCGCGATAGGCGAAATAGGCCGGTTTGGGGTTGCGGTCCACATCCATGATGGTTTTCATCCAGCCCGCCGGGAAAGCGTCGATGAAGAGGTGAATTGCAAAGGAGGTCATTCCGGTATTCCGTCTGAATGCCTCGGTCATTAAACGAGTCGCCCAGGCCTGATGGGACTGACTGGCGCTCACCCATTCCGCCAGCGATTTTTGTCCGGCAAACCACATATAATAAAAGCGTCCGGTTTGACAACCCCGGTAATTTTCCGACATGATGCGGTCGGGAGTCCACTCGACGTCCTCTTCCGGCGTCTGCGGCAACCAGGACGCAGGATAATATTTTCTCATGGTTTCCACCGGGTCGAGTCCCTCGGCGCCGAATTCGCCGCAACCGTAGCGCCAGCCGGGCTTGACCGCCTGCCAATAACCTTTGTGAAGTTTTCCGATATCCACGCCGTGTCCGTTATACCAGCCGCAATAGCAGTGATTGTCCGGAAAACCCGGAGCGGGAGGATTGT